>JAOZOT010000567.1 GCA_029933115.1 Anaerolineae bacterium
GGCTGAAGTCCCTGCGCTGAGAGAGCCAAGCCCCTACTGAAGCTCAGGCGACAGGGTGATGATGAAATGACAATGGGAGTCACCTTTGCCCTGCCGCATGGGATAGCGGACGGTCACCGGCGTGTCGGGCATCAGAACCTCGAACCAGGCATCCCACAAGGTTTCACAAGCGACGCAGGCCTGATCCACCCGATCCAAGCGGGCCATTTTGGCCCCCTCGTAGGCTGCGCAGCGGTAAATCAGCACCTCGGCCTGAGTGGGAGTCACTGTCTGGAAATCGGCCCGGAGGACGCCGCCCATAAGCACTTCGCCATAGGTGGCCAGCAGGCGGATGGCGTCGTCCAGGTCGTCAGCCTGACGTTTACCCAGGGCACGCAACAAAATGCGCATCTCAATACGGCCAAAGGCAGTCCGCACTCTGGCGTTCAGGCGGATGGCGGCCTCCAGGCCAAATTCGTCCACCGTTTTCAGGAACCACTGGCCGTCCCAGAAGAGGGCCATTTTGCGCAATATGTCCACCTTGACTTTATCGGATAGAGGGTAGAGGTCTGGCATGGTGTGCTCTCCTTGTGCTGTGAGTGAGATGATAACATTAATAGCCGGATTTTGTCAAGCCCGATGGTCTTATCCTTCTGTGCGCAAATCCACATTTTGTGGTATACTCAATGTTATGAAATTCGCAGCTAAATTGCACTCACTGCTGGCGCTCAATCGCAATGTGGCGGTGCTATCAGGCACGGTCTTTTTGTTCATTGGAGCCTGGTCTTCGTGGTATCCAATCTTGCCGCTTCACCTGCGCAATTTAGGAGCCACCAATGCTCAGGTGGGCCTGGCCTACACGCTGATGCATTTGGGCTACCAGGGGATGCAGCTTTTTGGGGGGCTATTGGCCGATCGTTTCGGACGGAGGAACGTCATCGTCTGGCCTACCTTCGCTTACCTGCCGTTGTATCTTTGGGCGGCTGCGATGCATAACTGGGGGCCACTGGTGGCCTTGTTGGTGATTGCCGATAGCCTGGGAGCGGTGCAGTGGCCGGCTTTTGTGGCCTCGATTGCTGAATCGGTGTCGGAGGAGCAGCGAGGCGTGGCTTTTGCCGTCTTTGAGTTTGCGGCCGGGCTGGGCGTGGCTCTGGGGCCGGCGGCCGGCGCGGCCATGCTGTCTGTGGGTGGCGTTCCGCTGCTCATTGGAAGCACCGGTCTGGTGGCCCTCGGATGTGCTATGGTCCGCTGGCTATGGCTGCGAGAGACAACGCACCGCTCCAATCCGCCCAGTCTAGGCGATTGGCGGAGACTTCTCAACGGCCGGTTGCGGCAGTTCCTGATGGCGGCCAGTCTGTTCTCCCTGTTGATGTCGGTGACGGTCTACGGCCCGTTCATCTCGCTGCACGCTAAAGACGCAGGCGGCCTGTCAGAGCAGGACATCAATTCGTTAATAGCTGTGGTGAGTTTGGTGGCGACAGTCGTCGGGCTGGCGGGGGGACGGATAATACGCTGGTTGGGAGCAAGGCGTGCGCTAGGGCTGGGGACGCTGGCCCATGCCGGAGCCCTGCTGCCGTGGGCCTACGCGCCAACCGCGCTGACGGGTCAGAGCTTCCTGCTGATAAGTTGGGCCGGAATGCAATTGAGCTTTATCGCCTACCAGACCACGTTGTCGGAGCAAGCGAGCGACGAGTCGCGGGGGTCGGTGGTAGGACTGGTGGGCACAGTCTCCGGGCTGGTGGCCGCAGTCGGGCCGATGCTAGGCGCATGGCTGCGAGGGGCGTTCGGATCGGTCGGGCCTTTCTGGGGGGCACTGCTGCTCTCCTTACTTGTGGTGCGACTGCTGCGGGGAGATGAGTCATCGTCTGCCTCGGCAGGGTAGAACTCAAGCCCAACGGCAATTTGATTGACTTTACCCACAAGTGCTGAAGCCCCCACTGCGAGGTGGGGGTAAGTCACAGCCGGCCCAGGAGAAAGCTCCCCTGGGTCAGTTGTGACGGCTCCCCCGGCTACACCGGGGGCTTCTCGGCACTATCCTCGCGATGTAGGTAAAGTCAAGGCAATTTGCAAATGACTGCATTATGTGGTATTCTATAAACAACTGACATCTGTGCCTCTGCAACCTGTCTGCGCCTGTACCTCAACTGGACAGAGGAGCGGTCTACGAAACCGAAGGTTGTGGGTTCGAGTCCCACCAGGCGCACCTGCTCATTCCCCGTGCCAGGTCCCTGTTTCGCTGAATTATCTATATTAAGCCTCCCAAAGGGTTCGAACCTTCGGGAGGCTTTGTCCGACCGGTGTGGAGAGCGGCCGGATGGGGGTGAGGAATAAGAAAGCGCCAACAAGGGCATCTCTTCGTCGGGTTATAACCCTTCGACCAGATGTTGCCTTGGGCGCTCCATAGTCATTATAGTGCATAAAGCTGATTTTGTCAAACAAGGTACCCTTGACGAAAGAGGACAAAGCTGCAAAGGTGACGGCTCCGTCATCAAGAGAATTGGCCTTGGCTCTGGCGCTGGGCTGGGCGGCCGCCGAATTGGTGGGCCGCTACCGGCACGGCATTCACCCGCGCAACCCGGCAGCGGCCAAGACCTGGGAGGGCCGGCAG
>JAOZOT010000100.1 GCA_029933115.1 Anaerolineae bacterium
CCACCCACCTGTGGAGGAAAAGAGGATGAGTGGAGGGACACCCCCCACACCCCCCAACCTGCTGCGCAGGCTCATCGTGCCGCACCATATAGTAGGCGTGTTACTCGCCCCTCAACAGTCTTTCGGCCAGGCGGGGATCACCCAGATAAGCTTCAATCACCCTGGGGTCGTTGGCGACCTCATCGGGTCTCCCTTCGGCAATCTGCTCCCCATAGTCTAATACGATCACTCGATCTGAGACGTTCATCAGGGCGTGCATTACGTGCTCGATGATGAGAATCGTCACACCCTGATCGCGGATCTGACGTACCACCTCAACCATTTCCGCAATCTCGGTGGGATTCAATCCGGCCAGCACCTCATCCAGCAGGAGCAGGTAAGGACGGGCAGCCAGGGCCCGGGCCAGCTCCAGTCGCTTCTTCTGGGCCACGTTCAGGCTGACGGCCAGTTCGTTGCGTCGTTCGGCCAGGCCAACAAAGGCCAACACTTGGTCGGCAATCTCCTGCGCTTGGCCCAGGGAGTGTCTTTCGCGACCAAAGCAGGCGCCGGCCATCACGTTTTGCAGCACTGTCAGTTCGTTCAGCGGCTGCACAATCTGGTGCGTGCGGGCCAACCCCAGACGGGCCACGTGGTATGGCTTCCAACCGGTAATCTCCTGGCCCCGAAAGATCACTTGCCCTTCCTCCGGTGGATAGACCCCGTTGATGCAGTTGAAAAGAGTCGTCTTGCCGGCGCCGTTGGGACCAATCAGCCCCAGGATCTGTCCCTCCGGGAGGTCAAAAGTGACATTCGATAAAGCCCGCAGGCCGCCGAAGCGTTTGGAGACATTCTGCACTTGCAGGATGATATTATCTCGAGCCTGTTCAGTCATTCTAGCACCCTCCGTAGACGTGGGAAGCGGCTACGCAGCCAACCGACCACGCCTGCCGGCACGAAGAGAATGATGAGCAGCAACAATACGCCGGCGACCGCCAGTTGAATGTTCTTGAAGAGCGGACTGACCAGCAACAGACCACGCAGCCTTTGGTAGATGGCTGAGCCGAGCAGCGGCCCCAACACAGTGCCATAGCCACCCAGCATCACCATGACGATGGTTTCAATGGATTGATGCAGGTTGAAAGCGTCGGGTGGCTCGATATTGCCGTTTTTAAAGAAGAAAAGCACACCGACCATCCCTGGAAAAACTGCCGACAGGACGTAGGCCCAGGTCTTGGCATTGGGCGTGATCACGCCCATCACTTCAGCAGCGTCCTCGTTTTCACGGATGGCCATCAGGCCCAACCCAAACCGAGAGGTTTTCACCAGAAAGCTTACGAGGAGAACAGCCACCGTCAGGGCTGCCAGAGAGGCAAAGGCAATCCACAAGGCTTGTTCAGGACCGCCGTAGGATTTGTACACTTTGAACTTGAGTGACATCCCGATGGGGCCGCCGAAGGGTTCAAAGTTTTTGATAAAAGCGCGAGCGGCTTCGTTGATACCAATAGTCGCCAGGGCAAAATAAGCGCCGCGCAGACGCAAAATTGCCTTCCCCAGCAGGAAGGCAAGCAGGCCGGAGACCAGCGCACCGGCCGGCACAGCTACGTAGAGGGGGGCATTGTGGACGCTCATCAAATAGAAACCGACATAGCCTCCCAAGCCAAAGAAAACAATATGCCCAAAGCTCACGTAGCCGGTGTAGCCCAGCAGGATATTCAGGCTGGAAGCCAGCGCCACTGCTTTGAGGATGGTGAAGGTCACCTCACGTGAATAGGCTTTGTTTGCAGCCACGAGTGGCCACAGGCTGATGGCGACTGTGAGCGTCAGCACCAGCCACAGTCCGGGATTTCGCCAGGGCTTCATGTCTCACCCCCCAACAAACCTGATGGCTTGACCAGCAGGATGATGACGAACAAGATGAATTCCAGGACAGGCACCCAGGTGGTCTCCATGAAGGTTGGGATGATCCCCTCCAGCCCCCCCAGGATCAAACCGCCGATGAGTGCTCCCAGTGGATTGCCCAGACCACCGAGCACACAGATCACAAAGCTCTTCAGTTCGTAGCTCCCACCGGCGAGGATGGTAAAGGGAAAGAAGGTAGCGATCAGCCCCCCAGAGATGGCAGCCAGCATGGTGCCCAGGCCAAAGCTGAAAGCCAGCACCCAGGAAGCGGGGATGCCCATCAACTCGGCGGCAGCGCGGTTGTTAGCCACTGCTCGAATGGACTTGCCCAGGCGAGTCCGATACAGAAACAAGTAGAGCAAAGCGGTCACCAGCACGGCCGCCAGGGCCGCCGCCACTCGCGTCCAGAGCAGGGTGATGGATCCCAGCGAAAAGCTGCCCAGCGAAAAATCCACGTTGCGTGGTGACGTAGAAAAGACCGCCGTGCCAATCCCAATGATGATCATGTTGACGGCAAAGGTCGCCAGCAAAGTGGACAGGTGGGGAGCATTAATCACCCGGTGGACGGCCGCCCCGTAAATCATGATTCCCAGCAGCAAGCCAACCGCGGCCACCAGCAACAGGCTCAGATAAGGGTTCCAGCCCAGCCCGGTGAAGGCCAGGTAGATTCCAAACATGCCTAGGGCAATGATGGGACCATGCGACAGGTTGATTACATCCATCACACCCCAGATCAGAGAAAGCCCCATAGCTGCAATGCCGTAAACGAATCCGAGGAGCAATCCATCGGTCAAAGAAGCAATGAGCATACATCTCTCCTTTTGTGCTTGAGAACCGGACACTCTCCAGCTTAAAGAACCCCGCAGGCTCACACCGTGCGGTGCGATTGTGCCTGCGGGGTTGATAAAAATAGCCAATGACTAGGGTTTCGGGTAAAGGGCCTCGGCCGTCGCGCCTTCTAGCGGCCAGACTACCTGCTTCACCAAGTTGCCTGCGCTGTCCTTCTGCCATTGGATGTAGACCATATCGTGGCCAATCTGCAGGCCATGAGCTTCTTCGCTGGTATCGAACTTGATGTGGCCATAACAGGTGAGGATGTCCATCTTGTCCATTGCCTCTTTGATGGCCATAGGGTCTATCGAGTCAGCATCCATGATGGCCTTTTGCAGGATCAGGCCGGCCGCGTAGCCGCCGATGGAGTGGTAGGACGGCTCCTCGTTGTAAGCAGCCTGGTAAGCCTCCACAAACTCTTCGCCCAGCGGGCCGAACCACTCCAGGCCGGCCTCTTCGGCCGATTCCGGCGTGAAGGCAGCCAGCGGTTCCCACTGGCTTGGGCCGATCACCCCCACGGCCGCATCGCCCAGGTCGGCAAAGTCGGGCTCTGGTGGGGCCACCAGCAGGGTGAAGAATTTGATGGCCACTTGCTTCTCGTGGATCTGCCGGGCAAAGGTACTGCCGTCCTGAAAGTGCCCGCCGCCCAGGATGGCCTCAGCGCCTGATTCCAGGATCTTGTTGATAAAGGGTCCAAAGTCAGTCGTCTCGGCGTCATAGCCTTCAAAGAGTACGATCTCGTAGCCTTTCTCCTCGGCGTAGGCTTTGGCCGCCTCCACCACGCTGGTGGCAAATTTGGTGTTCTCGTACACGAAGGCGATCTTTTTGACCTGAGGATCCAGATGGGCCAGCAGGTCCACCGCGCCGGTCAGGTAGCGGCTGGCCGGTGTATAGGCCTGGAAGATCAGGGTGTAGCCTTCCTTGTAGGTGGCGTCGGAAGCAGCGCCGGTGGTGATCATGACCTTGCCGTATTGTTCGGCGATCACTGCTGCCGCAGCGGTCAGACCGCTGGAATAGGGGCTGATGAGAAAATCGGCGTTGTCCTCGGTGGCCAGCCGGGTGTAGAGCTCTTGCACGCGGTCCTTGTTGCTCTCGTCGTCATAGGATACCGCTTCGAACTTGATGGTCGTGCCGTCGCTCAACACGATTCCACCGCCGGCGTTCACCTGATCCATCCACAGCTTGAGACCATTGACCTGACGCGTGGAGGAGACGTTGTATTTGCCGGTCTGAGAGGCGGTGAAACCGATGACTGCTGTTTTAACTTCGCCCGTCGGAATCCCTGCTGGTGGTGCTGTTGGCGTCTCTGCAGCCGGCACAGGGGTCGGCGCTTCCGTCGGAGCGGCCGTCGGTGTGGGACCACAGGCCACCAGCCATAACATGGACACAGCTATTAGAGGATAGGCTAATCTCTTCATGCTACTCTTCTCCTTTCTGAGAAACTGCCTGATTACATTGGCCCATCTGATTTCAATTTTGACCTCGAAAGGTCATTTCTCCTCAAATAGCTTCCATGCCTCACCCCCTCTCTGTTGTGTGACCCAAAAGCAGGTAATTCCCGTCAACTGTTTTTATTATACCACGCCCTGATAGCAGTGTCAATGCTTTTTGGTTCCATCACACCCCCCGACCTGCTGCGGCAAGCTCTCCATCTCTTGTCGGAGTTCCGTTGCACAGGGAATCAGCGTCTTTTCTTCTTCGGCAGAGCATATCCCAAACGGCGCAACTCTCTTTCGTCGCGGCGCCACTTCTTCTTGACCTTGACGCGCAGTTCCAAATAGACTCTGGTGCCCACCATTGCCTCGATCTCTTTCCGTGCCTCCTGCCCAATGCGCTTTAGCATCCTCCCCCCTTGGCCGATGAGGATGCCCTTCTGCGAATTCCTCTCCACAAAGATGCGCGCTGCGATGTAGGTCATATCTGGCCCGCGCTCTTTGAATTCTTCCACCATCACAGCCACGGCGTGGGGCACTTCCTGATGGGTGTGACGCAACACTGCCTCGCGGATCAGCTCAGCGGCGATGAAACGCTCCTGCTGGTCGGTGACCTGCTCCTCGGGGTAGTAGCGAGGGCCTTCGGGCAGATGCGCGATGATGAGGTCGAGCAGTTCGTCACGGTTGTCGCCCCGCGTGGCCGAAATCAGCAGCCAATCGGCGAAATCGCCCAGAGACCGGTAAGCCTCGGTGTGAGGCTGCACATCTGCGGGAGACAGGAGGTCAATTTTGTTGAGAGCCAAAAGGACGGGAGCCCGGCATTTCTCCCTGATGAGTTCAGCTATCCGAATGTCTTCATCGGTGGGCGTGGTAGAAACGTCCACCAGGAAGACTACTACGTCAGCGTCGGGGATAGCCCGCACGGCCGTTTCCACCATGAACTCGCCCAATTTGTGCTGTGGGCTGTGGATGCCGGGGGTGTCCACAAAGATAACCTGGGCGTTGGGCCTGGTGAGGATGCCCAGCAGACGGTTGCGCGTAGTCTGCGGCTTCTCGGAGACGATGGCGATTTTCTGGCCCAGGTAGGCGTTCATCAAGGTAGACTTGCCCACGTTGGGCTTGCCGACGACGGCCACAAAGCCAGAGCGATGGTCAGGGGGGAGCTCTTCGGGCAGGAGATAATCTCTGTCATCCATGGTCCATCCCGAGTTTGAAGGGGTTGAAATCTGTGTCGTAATCGTAATAGTCCTCGCCTTCGGCCCGCTTCAGGAAGTTGATGAGACTGTAGGTGATGGGAGTCACCGCCGCTTCCAGCCCGGTCTTGAAGAGGTAGTTGGAGACCACAATTTTGACCAGGAGGTCTCCAGGCCACACGCCGTAGAAGGCTATGCATACGAAGAGCAAAGTGTCCACGAACTCGCCGACGATGGTGGAGCCGATAGTGCGGGTCCAAAGCCAGCGGCCCTTGGTGCGCACTTTCATTTTGGCCATGATGAAAGCGTTGGAGAACTCGCCGGCAAAGTAGGCGACGAGGGAGGCGGTGATGATACGGCCGCTGGCCAGGGTGCCCAGCACCCCGTCAAAGGCGGCCGGCCCCACTTCAGCCATCCACTGTGCATCCCCAGGCAGCCGGCGCACGATGGCCAGGGTTACGCTCAACAGAGCAGCGCAGAAAAAACCCGTCCAGATGACCTTGCGCGAGCGACGGTAGCCATAGACCTCCACCAGCACGTCGCCGAAAATGTAGCTGACCGGGAAGAGCAGTGTGCCGGCGTCAAAGGTCAGCACCGGCAGCCCCAGGTTCACGATCTTGGCCGCCGAGGCGATGTTACTGATGAGCAACACCGACACAAAGAGGGCCATGATGAGGTCAAAGTATTTGTAGGGTTTATCCATGTCCCTTCACGCTAACTCACTATCCCCAGTTGCTTCAACTGGGCCACCAGAAAGTTTAGTTCCACTCGTTTCCGTGCCAGGTCTCTTTCCACATCGGCCGCCATCTCGGCCAGCAGGTCTCGCCCCTGCCGCCGGGCGAACTTGACGTCCAGGCTCATTTGCATCGTCGGACTGTTCATCAGTTCACGGATCTCCCGTTCCACTTCTTGCAGCCGCCGTTGGATGCGCTGCAGCTTGGCACGCAAGGCAGCCAAACGCTGCTCACCTGTCCCCACCTCGGCCGGCGGGGAGTGATTGGGCCTTTGGGCCAGGGCCTGGAGTTCTGCCAGGCTTCGCGCAGCGTAGGCGGCGTTGATGGCCGTCATCATCTCCGTCCGCCAGGCTCGCTCCTCCAAGTCCTGGGTCAGGTCAGGGTGGAAACGACGGCATAGCTGGCGGTACAGCTTTTTGATTTGAGCCTCGGTCGCTGGATTCAGTGGCTCGGCGGGAGGTGGAGGGGGCGGTTCCTCCGGTTGTCGCCAAGTCCGCTCGTATTGCTCTTCGACGGGGACGTAGGCGGTGCCGGCCCCGGTGGAAGGTGGTCCGCCTGGCCCCCACCGGCGGTACTGGCTGACCCGTTGCCGACAACGTTTGATCTCCGCCTCGACTTTTTCTAGCTCTGCCACTTTGCGACCAACCCGGGTGTCGTATTCCAGCCGGAAGGCAGACAATTCCACACGCAGGTCCATCAATTCAGCTTCGCGGCGGACCAACTCGGCTTCCGCCGCTTCGATCTGTTGTCGGAGGTGGGCCAACTGCTCTTCCAGTGTGTAGGCACTGTAACACTCTCTGCTCGTTGCATCCATCGCCTCAACGTCCCGATTTCAGTAGTGGCCGGGTAGCTCCGCATTGAACCGTGATGGGGCAGGTTGCCCCACTAGAGATGCAAAGCCAGGTATATTATACCACAAATGGCAAAACCGCCAACTATGAGTTGCCCTGGGCCGACTTCTTGACAAAGGTGATGTTCAGATATATAATGGCCAGCGGTGAAGAAAAGCACAAACAGCGAGCCCGTGCTGGGCACAATCTCAAACCGTAATCTACGCAAGCCCGAATATTGTTAAGGAGGCAGACAACGTGTATGAGATTTTAGCTAAAGAGGAATTGGGAACCGTAAACAAGCTGATGGTGATTGATGCACCACTGGTTGCCCGCAAGGCCCAGGCTGGCCAGTTCGTCATCCTGCGCGTGGTTGAAGAGGGGGAACGCATCCCTCTGACCATCGCCGACTTTGACCGTGAGAAGGGCACCATTACCATCGTCTTCCAGGAGGTAGGCAAGAGCACCATGCATCTGGGCCTTCTCCAGGTGGGCGATGAATTGGCCAGTTTCACCGGCCCCCTGGGGCGACCTACAGAGATCGAGAACTATGGCACCGTTGTCTGTGTGGGTGGTGGCGTGGGCATTGCTCCCATCTACCCCATCGCCCGTGCCCTGAAAGAGGCAGGCAACGAGGTCATCTCCATCATCGGCGCCCGCACCAAAGACCTCCTCTTCTGGGAAGACAAGGTGCGAGCCGTCAGCGATGAACTCATCGTCTGCACCGATGATGGCTCTTATGCCCGCAAAGCTCTGGTCACCGAGCCTCTCAAGGAGTTGTGCGAGGCCCGGAAGGACATCGCCTGTGTGTGGGGCATCGGACCGGCTATCATGATGAAATTCACCAGCCTGACTACCAAACCTTTTGGGGTAAAGACCATCGTCAGTCTCAACTCCATCATGGTTGATGGCACAGGCATGTGTGGGGCTTGTCGGGTGGAGGTGGGCGGCAAGACCAGGTTCGTCTGCGTGGATGGGCCAGAGTTCGACGGCCACGAGGTAGACTGGGACCTGCTGATGGCCCGCCAGCGTATTTACCTCACCGAGGAGAAAAGAGCCTTTGACGAGTTCAAGCTAAAGTGCGAGTGCGACAGCGGCCTGTAGTCGCCGAAGCAAACATCGCTAGACCTTGTTTTGCTCGCGGCGGATTTGCAATCCACGGCCGGGCCGCCGGATTCCAAATCCAGCGAGAAGCTAGTGAGCACGGAGATCATTTAAGGAGATGTAATCAATGGCAGAAGCGAAGAAACCGAAGAGGGAAAAGATACCGCGCCAGGAGATGCCGCGCCAGGCACCCGAGGTGCGGCGGCGCAATTTTAATGAGGTGGCGTTGGGTTACACTCCAGAGCTCATGGCCTTGGAGGCCAAGCGCTGCTTGCAGTGCAAGAAACCCAAGTGCATAGAAGGCTGTCCTGTGAGGGTCGACATACCGGCCTTTATCTTGAAGCTTCAGGAGGGGGACCTGGCCGGCGCGGCCGTGGCTCTCTATGCCGACAACAACCTGCCGGCTATCTGTGGCCGCGTCTGCCCGCAGGAGACCCAATGCGAGGCCGTGTGCGTCCTGGGCAAGAAAGGGGAGCCGGTGGCCATTGGGCGTCTGGAGCGTTACGTGGCCGATTGGCGCATCAGCCAGGGCACCGAAGTGCCAGAGATGGCCCCTCCCAGCGGCAAGCGAGTGGCTGTAGTTGGTTCTGGACCGGCCGGGCTGACCTGCGCCGCCGACTTGGCCCGTTATGGACATCAGGTGACCATATTCGAGGCTCTGCACGCTCCCGGCGGAGTGCTCATCTACGGCATCCCTGAGTTCCGTTTGCCCAAAGCCATTGTCCACACCGAGGTGGAGTACGTCAAGAGCCTGGGGGTGGAGTTGATTCTCAACTGCGTCATCGGCAAGACGCTGACTATTGACGACTTGTTTGACGACGGCTACGAAGCTGTGTTCCTGGGCACGGGGGCGGGATTGCCCATGTTCATGAACATCCCTGGCGAGAACTATAACGGTGTCTATTCAGCCAACGAGTTCCTGACACGGGTCAACCTGATGAAAGGTTATCTCTTCCCTGAGTGGGACACGCCGGTGCGCATTGGCCGTCGGGTGGCAGTAGTGGGGGGCGGCAACGTGGCTATGGACGCCGCACGTTGCTCCATGCGGCTGGGAGCCGACGAGGTGATCATTGTCTACCGGCGCTCAAGAGTGGAGATGCCCGCCCGGGCCGAGGAGGTGGAAAACGCCGAAGAGGAAGGAGTGGTCTTCAATCTCCTCACCAACCCGGTAGAGATTTACGGTGACGATAATGGCTGGGTGCGAGGTATGAAGTGCATCCGCATGGAGTTGGGTGAGCCCGATGCCAGCGGCCGGCGGCGCCCTATCCCCATCGAGGGTTCCGAGTTTGATATGGACGTGGACACTGTGATCATGGCTCTGGGCACCAGGCCCAATCCTATGGTCTTCACCGACGCCGGTGGGTTGGAGCGAACCCGCTGGGGTACAGTGGTAGCCGACGAGACCACCGGCAGGACAACCAGAGAGCGCGTGTGGGCGGGCGGCGACATCGTCACCGGGGCAGCTACAGTCATCAGCGCTATGGGCGCGGGCAAGCGTGCCGCAGCCGACATTGACCGCTACCTGCGCGGCGAGATTACCACCTGGATGCCTGCAGAAGAGGCCCAGAAGGCTTGACCATCACCGGAGTTGTGGCCTGCTGAGACTCGGCAGCTCACAATTTGGGTTCGTAGTGTGTACTTTCGTCAATCCAATTCAGGTAGGCTTCACTCCCGGCCGTGATGGGCAGAGCGATGATCTCCGGCACCTCGTAGCTGTGCAACTCTTTGACCCGGGCAGCCAGAGACTCGAACAACTCTGAGCGGCTTTTGGCTATGAGCAGCACCTCGTTGTCTCTGTGAACCTCCCCTTGCCAGCGATAGATGGAAGTGATGGCAGGGATAACGTTCACACAAGCTGCCAACCTCTCTTGAACAAGAGTCCTGGCTATCCTTTCCCCCTCTTCCGAGGAGCCGGCGGTGATAGAAACCAGCAAATAATCACACTCAGACATTCTATAAGCTTCCCCCTTTTTCTGTGTGACAGAGGCCCTTTCGTAATTCACCCGCAGAGGGGACGGCTACCCTCCCGCAGGC
>JAOZOT010000568.1 GCA_029933115.1 Anaerolineae bacterium
GAACAGCCTGCGAGACATTGCTTCTATGGGACGACTCGTATCTGCCCTATCAGGACGCTATCTTGCTCCACCTGGGCTCTGCCCGGCTCGACTACCGGCAGACGTCTCATAGTACGCAGGGAATACATGCCCACTCTGAGTTGATAGACGCCCGGCAAGGCTCCCAGCGGGACGGTCAACCCGTAGGGGTCATCTACCACCTCTCCTGGGATCCAGGCACTGGTAGGTTTCGCTCCTCCCAGGGGCTGGCTATCTTGCTGGCTGACAATTTGCCCATCGGCCTGAGCCAGGTGAACAAAGACGACATAGTCTTCGGTCATGGGCTGCAAAGCCTGCCAGTGCAGGGTCAACTGCACCTTCTCCCCCGGCTTGAATTCAACCCTCGCCAGGTCGCAGGAAACCAGCAGAACCTTGTCGGCCAGATTCGCCCCTAACAGCAGTTGTGAGCCACTGCTGAGGGTCAAAACCACGGTGGCCCCCTTGGAGACCACTGAACCGGCCGGCGGATCCTGAGCCAGAATGGTACCGACGGGCATCAGGCTCCACTCCTCCCGCCTCTCAACAGCGAAACCCTTGTTCAGCAACTGAGGCTCTGCGACCTCGACGGCCTGACCGATCAGGTCGGGTACCACCAGTAAATCCTGCCCCTGGCTGATGACAACCTCTACGACCGCGCCCCGCTTGGCCGGTTGCCCTCCCGTGGGTATCTGACTGATGACGGCCAAAGCCGGGATTGTCTCGTGGTGTTGCTTGCCGACGACCACGAATTGGAGCCCTACAGCCTCGACTGTCTTGCGGGCCACCTCCTGGTCCATACCCACCACGTCTGGCACGAGCACCTCGTCACCGGCCAGAGTTATCACCGGGGGAGGGGCGGTCGGAGGTGGCAGTTGCGCGTAGCGGTGATAGACCAAAGTCCACAGGGGAGCCAGGCCCAGCACAGAGATAAAGGCCAACACTCCCAACACCACAGCTACCCAATCCAAGCCTTTTTCCTCTGCCCACTCCGCCTCGTAATACCCAGCTCGCTCCTCAACGGGCTGAGGCTCCGGCCTGAGAGTCACCGGCCGCCGGACAATGGTCATGGCCTCACCGGCGCGATGATAGTTGATCAGGATCTGAGCCAGTTGTGAGGCCGTGCGGTAACGAGCCGACGGCTCCTTGGCCAACACCTTGTGCACGATGCGAGCCAGCCCCGGCGGAACGCGAGGGTTCAGCTCATTGATGGGCCTCGGCTCTTCGCGCAAGTGCTTGAGGGCCATAGCAACGCCGCTTTCGGCCTCGAAGGGCAGGCGCCCGGTGAGCATCTCATACATTACCACGCCGATGGAATAGACATCCGTAGGCGGTCCCAGGCGTTCACCGGCCGCCTGTTCTGGCGACAAATAATCGGGCGTGCCCCAGACGCCTCCTCCTTCGGCCACGGGAGTAGAGGTCAAAGCCCGGGCGATGCCAAAATCGGTCACCTTCACCCGCTCCTCAGAAGTGACCAGGATGTTTTGCGGCTTGACATCGCAGTGGATGAGGCCGGCCTTGTGGGCCGCGCCGACGGCAGTGCAAACCTGGATGGCAATAGTCAGGGCGCGCTCGATGGAAAAAGGAGCACTTTCGAGGATCAACTCTTTGAGACTGCGCCCCTCGACGTATTCCATGACGATGTAGTGACGGTTGCCATCCCGACCGATGTCGTAGACGCTGACAATGTTAGGGTGATCCAGGTTAGCCGCAGCCCGAGCCTCGCGGTAGAAACGCGCCAGGAAAGCCTCGTTGCTCGCGCGCCTTTCGTGCAGCACCTTGACAGCCACCAGGCGCCCCAGCATGATGTCCTGGGCCCGATAGACTGTAGCCATGCCACCCTCGCCAATTATGGCCAGCAATCGGTATCGGTTGTTGAGCAAGAGACTCTCCGCCACCTTTGCCTACGCCTTCCATTGTGCAGACCCAATAGACCGCATTTGGGGTTTGCAGTGCGCACTTCAGTGCGTTTTTGAGGCGCTGAAGCACCCGCTACAAGCAAGAGTTGCGGTCCACTGAGACCCGTCAGGTCTAGCTATTTATCCTGCCGCGACCAATCGTAGGGTATTTCGTCTGTGTGAGCCGGCAGGCGGTACTCATCAGGATCGTCGTAGCGATACAACTCGGTGGGCACGTTGACCATCAGCGTTATCTCTTGGCCGATGCCTTTGAAACCATGCATCACCCCAGGCGGGATCTTGAGCAGAATGGGATTGTGCTGGCCCATGAAAAACTCGTTGACCTCGCCATAAGTGGGCGAATCAGGGCGACTATCGTAAAGAGCCACCTTGGCCATGCCATGAACACAGATGAAATGATCGGTCTGAAGCTTGTGATAGTGCCAGGCTTTGACCACCCCTGGGTAGGCGGCCGTAACGTAGACCTGGCCGAATTTCTCAAATTCCTCCCAGTCACTGCGCAGCATCTCCATTAAGTATCCGCGCTCGTCGGGAATGACCCGCAGCTTCTTGACTTTGACGCCTTCGATCATAGTTAGTTTTGATAACCCCTTTCTTCAGCGGTAGCTCTGCACTCAATCGTGGTTGGGCAGGCTGCCCCACTCCGAGGGC
>JAOZOT010000101.1 GCA_029933115.1 Anaerolineae bacterium
AATCATCAAATGAGTAAGGAACGAATCAAAAGGGTATACGCTTTCATAAAGGATTTGCTTCACCAGGATGGGGTGCGTTCCAACATTGCGGAGATATGGGATTCAGCCTTCTCGTTGGACGGGGAGGGTGGCACTCCATCTTTGCTCCTGCCCATTCTGTGCTGTGAGGCAGCAGGTGGGGACGAAGACCAGGCGACAGCAATAGCAGCAGCCTGGTTTTTGCTTTATCTGGCCGCCAGGGTCCTGGACGACATCGAGGACGGCGATGCTCTCCAGTCTCCCTGGTCTGCCATTGGCGCACCCCAAGCCATCAATGCTGCCACAGGGTTGATATTTGCCTCCCAATTGGCCCTCGCTCACCTTCCCCGGATGGGAGCCGATAGAGAACTTGCCCTCTTCCTCCTTGAGGACTTTAACCGCACCACTCTCCGAATGTGCGCCGGACAACAGGCCGATCTGACAGAGGGAAGCCAAACCTCCCGCAGGTTGGTGGAGAGGCTAAACCTGCGGGAGGTTGAACAGTTGCCCTTGGAGCGCTATTTCTGGATAGCAGGAGCCAAATCGGGCGAATTCTTCGCCCTGGCCTGCCGGGCCGGGGCACTCCTGGGAACAGATGAAGTTGCCCCCTTTTCAGAATTCGGGTATAATCTGGGTGTGCTCATCCAGATGTGCGACGACTTTGAAGGCATCTGGAACCCACAGGGCCGCAGCGACCTGGCGGCGGGCAAGAGAACGTTGCCGGTCATCTATGCCCTCAACGTGGCTCCCCCAAACGTAAGAGAACACCTGGAGCAACTCTTGGTCAAAGCCACCGTTGAGCAGGAAGCCGAAGAAAAGGCTCGGCGGATCATTACCGCACTCGGCGCTCCTCATTATTTGCTGATAGAAGCCCAAATCCGCCGCCGGCGGGCGGAAGCGGCTTTGTGCTCCACAGGAAAGTCCTCTCCGGCCTGCCGTCAGCTTATGGCCCTGCTGAACAGGCACTTCAGGGTGCCGGATGATGCGACCGAAATCTCTCCTCCTCCAGATTCAACCCAGGATCAAGCTTGTGCTTTATTGGGCTCCTTTCTATCTCCCCTTGATCGCTCTTGCCCTGCTGGTAGTGGCCTTGAAATACGCCTGGGTCCAACCCTACGACGGTCTCGAATGTTCTCGGATCACCTATGAAGTGGAAAAGGTAGATGGCCCCGCTGCCGAAGCAGGCTTTCACAGCGGAGATGTCATCCTCGAACTGGATGGCGTCCCCATCAAGGAAGTGCATCCCCTCTATGGGCATAAGAAGGCCGGAGAGAGGGTCCTCTTCACCGTGCTACGTGAGGGGAAACCTCAAACACTGGAACTCACCCTGGAACGGCCCTCTCCTCGTATCCTGGCCCTTCGTCTGCAGCCCATCATCGTCGCCCTTGGCTTCTGGCTCTTCAGTACCGTTCTTTTGGCTTTGAAGCCTGCCTCGGGAGAAGCGCGCCTCTTCTTCCTCTTCAGCCAACTGGGGGTTATGGTGCTGGCGGCAGGGGAGGTCTCCACCTTCCTCGTGGACTGGGCCTCCCGCCTTTTCAACTTCTCCTTCTGCCTCCTCTCCCCCCTCACCATTCACTTTCACCTTGTTTTCCCCAGGTTCAAAACCTTCCCCCGCAGGCGCTTGATCCTGGGGCTCCTCTACGGTCTCGGTTTGGCCTTGTCCCTGCCTTTCATCGTCCTCGGCCCCCGCTTCACCCCAAGCCCCTGCCATCCTCTGCTGTACAGCCTGGCGCGGCTCTATTTCGCCCTCGCCATCTTCGTAGCGATGGTGTCCCTCGTCCACACTTATATCACCACCCCCTCGGAAAGACGCCGTATCAGGCTTGTCGTCCTGGGAACAGCCCTGGCTTTCGCCCCCCTCGTCCTGCTCTCCATCCTCCCTGAGCTCCTCCTGGCTCCCACCATCCTCCCCTACGAGATCTCTTTACCCTTCCTCATCCTTATTCCTATCTCCTATGCCTACGCCATCTCCAGGTACAAATTGATGCAGATTGACCTCATCCTCAACCGCAGTGTGGTCTATTTCGCCATCGGCATTATTTGGGCAGGTCTCTATCTGGCCTCGGTGATGACACTGGATGAGCTGCTACCTTCGGCCATGATCGGCCGATCTCTTTTGGGTGCTCTCATCACCTTTATCATGGCTGCTTTCTTCGTCCCCCTCAAGGAAAGGATCCAAATCCTGGTTGATCGGGCCTTCTACGGTGGTTGGTACGACTATCGCCGCGTCATCAACGGGGCCAGCCGGGGCTTGAGCCAAGCCCTCGATGCCACGCAACTCGTTGAGGTCCTGGTGAACGGGGTGAACGCTACCATGCAACTCAGAGGGGCCGCTCTCTTCCTGGCCGAAAGCGATGGCTCGCTGACCCTGCGGGGGAGCGTGGGTTTCAACGAAGAGATCCCGTCCGCTCAAGTGAGAGGCGATGGGCCCCTGGCCCGTTTCTTACGAGGCAACCCTGAGCCCATTGAGACACCCCGGTTGCGCCAGGCCTTAGGCTCTGAAGCGACTGAAGTCGCCACTACGAACGGGTTTCGGCTCTTGAAGGATGACCTCTCCTCCGAGGAATGGGCTCTCTTGGCTTGCGACGAGATTCAACTGTGGCTGCCCCTCGTCTCTAAAGAAGAGCTACAAGGGGTGCTCCTCCTGGGAGCCAAGCCGGCCGATGAACCCTTCGACGCTGAAGACCACCGAATCCTAGGGACCCTGGCGCAACAAGCGGCCCTGGCCGCGGAGAACGTGCGGCTGGTGGAGGAACTGCGCCGCCGGTTGGTCGAATTGGAGGAGGCCCATCAACGCCTGCTGCGCGGGCGGGAGGAGGAGCGCAAACGCTTGGCCCGGGAGGTGCACGACCGGGCGGTCCAGGAGCTCATCAGGCTGTATCACCAACTGGGGACCTGCCAAGGTCTCTTGAAAGGCTCCCCTCTCCACGAGCGGCTGGAAGGCACGCGGAGGGAGATGCTTCGCCTCCTGGGCGAGCTACGGCGTATTTGCACCCATCTGCGCCCTCCCACCCTGGACGTTTTGGGGCTGGACTCGGCCATCCGTTCTCATGTGGATGCTTTCAGCGCGCAGTGGACGGGCACCATTGACCTCGACCTGGCCAAAGACAAGAAAGATTTGCCCGAGGAAGTGGCAATCTCCCTTTTTCGCATTTGTCAGGAGGCCCTGGCCAATGTGGCCAGGCACGCTGAAGCGACGAGAATACAAATCAGGTTGAGCCTCTCCCCGGGCGAGGTGGAACTTTCCATCCAGGACGATGGCCGGGGCTTTGTCGTTCCCTCACGCCTGGGGCTTCTGGCCAGAGATGGTCGTTTTGGCCTGCTGGGCATGAAGGAGCAGATAGAATTGGTGGGAGGTAAATTGCAGGTGATCTCCCAACCGGGGGAAGGGACAGAGATTAAAGCGCAGGCGCCGTTGGCAAAATCAGCCAGGGTTCAAGCAGGACAAAGGGCTAATGAAGGGCGGGTGTAGGTGGCGATGAAGGTCATCAGGGTTCTGTTGGCCGACGACCATCCGGCGCTGCGGGCGAGCCTGAGAGGGATGCTGGAGAGGGCGGGAATCGAGGTGGTGGGCGAGGCTGCGGACGGGGACGAAGCCCTGCGCCTGGCCGAGGAGTTGGGGCCTGACGTTCTGGTGCTGGACGCGGTCATGCCTGGGCCAAGGGCGCCGCAGGTCATCCGCACGCCGTCGGAAGGTGCGTCGCACCTCTCACGAAACTACCAGCCATATCCCAAACGGACGATGAGGCGTAGGGGCAAACCCTCTTCCATCATCTTTCGCTGGGTGACCTCAATGGGATAAGGGATACGACGGTATTCGAGAGTGCCTTTGTCAAAATCGAGGATGGCGTAGCTGGCGCGGGGATCCCCGTCGCGAGGTTGCCCTACACTGCCAGGGTTGATAATCATGCGCTCCTCGCCCAGGGAGAATGGGCTGCCCAGGGAGAAGGGAAGAGGCAGACAGGTCCCCCCAGCATCCAGGTATTCGTAGTGAAAGATAACAGGTGTGTGGGTGTGCCCCACAAAGCAGATTTGGGTATCGAAGTAGGCGAAATTGACACTGGCAACCGAGGGGTTGAGGATGTACTCCCAAATAGGCTGACGGGGGCTGCCGTGCACTAAAGTGAACCCCTTTTCGATAAAAGTCGTGGGCAAATTGGCCAGATATTCGAAATTTTCCGGCAACAACTTCTCTCGGGTCCACCGGCAGGCCCGTTGGGCATCAGGATTGAAATCCGAATCGGACAGCTTGTCGAGAACAGCCCAATCGTGGTTACCGGCTACGCAGACATGGGGGAACTCGCGCAGTCTCTCGATGCACTCATTAGGCTGGGGGCCGTAGCCCACCATATCGCCGAGGCACCATATCTTGTCAAAATGGCCGACATCAGCCAGGACCGCATCGAATGCAGCCAGGTTGGCGTGGATGTCCGACAGAACCAGATAGCGCATTGTGGATCCTTCAAACAGAGGAAGAGTATATGCCATCCATCTTCCCCGCTAAATATAATACCATATTTTTCGGATTTAGGCCAGTAGTCGGTACCCTTGTCGAGAGCGGGCAATGGTTGTATAATAGAGCTGGGACTTTTCTGCCACCAGAAATTGCCAGGTGACGATCAGTGCTGGCCCATGACAGAGGACAAAGGGGAAGACATGGTTCCCATCTTGGATGAATATACTTTGGATTTCATAAGCCATAGCGTCGTTCAGACACGACGGCTGGGCGCCCGCCTGGGGGAGCTGTTGCGCGGCGGTGACGTAATTTGTCTGGAGGGAGAACTGGGCACAGGCAAAACCTGTCTGGCCCAAGGCATCGGGCATGGCCTGGGGGTCACTGAGCCCATCACTAGCCCCACTTTTATTTTGGCTAACGAATATCATCCTCCTCCCCCCAACCCCGTTCTCTATCACATTGACCTGTATCGTCTGGAAGATGCAGTTCGGGAAATGGGGGACTTGGGTTTCGAGGATTACCTTTACGGCGATGGGGTGTGTGTGATTGAATGGGCCGACCGGGGTCGGGAAGCCCTGCCTGCTGAATGTCTGTGGGTATCCCTCCGCCACCTCAGTGAGACCAAGCGCGGCATAAGTATGACTGCTATAGGCGAACGTTATCGAAAACTGTTGCAAGAGTTCAGGAAAAATGCCTTCGGCGTTTAGAGCTTTGCCGGCCTCTACCGCCTGACCACATTAACGGCCAGGGGGCCTCTGGGATCCTCCACCACGGAGAACTCTACCATGTCACCCTCATAGAGGTTTCTGAAGCCATCGTCCATAATGGCTGTATAGTGTACAAACACTTCTCCTACGCTTTCTATTTCCGGTTGGATAAACCCGTATCCCTTGGAGCTATCAAACCATTTGACTGTACCGGTCATTCTCTCGCTCAAAATGACACCTCCCCACTCGTTGTGAATCTCTCTCGGAAAGGGCTGGCTGCCTCGACTGCGCTGGGGATAGCTCCGTTTGCAGAGTTGCTGCCCTGGGCATCATCCACCGCAGCGGCCAAAGCCGAGAGGTTTTGTAAAATTGCAGGAGCGACGCATCGCTGCTCTCCGCCAACGCATTGCCACATCAAAAAGCCAACCGAGACTTGTAGAGAACTGGCTCGGTTGGCGTCGGTTAAAGAGTTACCCTGAGCGGCTGTTCAATCTCAGAAGGCGAGATAAACCCATAGTTATTTCACCGGAGAGTCTACGGACGTTTGTGAAAACAGAAACATTATACTCTCAAAAGGGGGAGGTGTCAAATTTGCCGCGGCCTGTGGTATAACCCCAGAACTGCCGGGAACTTGGCCAAATGACCCCAATAAGGGCATTTTGAGGCCGTTTTCCTGCTCTTATGTCTACCAGTGATCCTCCCGCAGGTTGCGAACCCTGCGGGAGGATAGTATGCTCTTTGGGGCATAGCCGTGGCCTGTGGACGTGCACAGGCCTATCACTGCACCGTGATCTTGTCTTTCAGCTTCTCAAAAGTGGCCTCGCCGATGCCTCTGACGTTCTTGATGTCCTCAATGGACTGGAAAGGGCCGTTGGCAAGGCGATAGTCAATAATGCTTTGGGCTTTGGTTGGGCCGATGCCCGGCAGAGTGCTCAACTCTTCGGCGGTGGCGGCATTGATGTTTACTTTGTGGCCTCTCTGATCCGAGGGAGAGGGCGATGCGGAGCTAGGGGAAGTGCTGACAGGAGGGTTTTCCTCTCCCTTTCGCGGCACATAGATCTGCTCCTCGTCGTGCACCCGTCGGGCCAGATTGATGCGGTTCAAATCGGCTTCGCCGGTTGCTCCACCGGCGGCCTCAACAGCATCTTTCACGATGGAATCGCATGGGAGTTCGTAGACATCGGGGTGCGCCACCGCCCCGCTGACGTAGACGCGCAGGGGCTTGGGGGTAGGGGTGGGCAATGGAGTGGCAGTGGGTTCGGGGGGCAAGATGGTGACGGGCTCCGGTTCAGGACGACGCAGGAAGAAGAACATCCCTCCCAGGACGACGAGGTTGAGCAGGACGATCAGAATATAACCCCGATACCTCTCCAACCAGTCAGCCATTGGGTTTCTCTCCTCGAGGGTGGAAGTACACTCAAGGGCGGGGGAAGACTTCCGAGACTAGTAGACCACAATTGGGATTTGTAGTGCGCACACTTCGATGCGTTTTTGAAGCGCCTGAAGCGCCCACTACGAACAAGATCCGTGATCTGCTGAGACCTCGAAAGTCTGATCCCCCATTTGGAGAACTGAGGGTATTATACTGTAAAGCATTTTGCAATGCAAGTACTCAGCCCGGTCACGATTAAATGCAGGGCTACCCGAAGCGGTCAGGAGAACGACAGAAGGGGGGATCTCACGCGATGGAGAAGCTGAAGGATACCTACAAGTTCGACCTTGTGAGGCTCATCGCCGCCGGAGGGATGGGGACCGTTTATGAAGCTATCCAACACGGCGCCGAAGGCTTTGAAAAGAGGGTGGCCATCAAGACGATTACCGAAAAGTTTTCTGACGAACATCAACTCGTGGAGATGTTCATCGGCGAAGCCAAGCTGGTGGCCGACCTTGTTCACCCCAACATTGTCCAGATATACCAGCTTGGAAAGGTAGGCAAGAGTTATTACATCGCTATGGAATTCATAAACGGCAGGAACTTGAGACAATTCATGAGACGCCATTCCCAACTCGGACGGAATGTCCCCGTTGATCTCTCCACCTTTATCGTCAGTAGAGTTTGCCGGGGGCTCGAATACGCCCACTCTAAATGCGACGCGGACGGTCAGCCTCTGGGGATAGTCCATCGGGACGTGAGTCCCAAGAACATCATGCTGGACTCTGAGGGTGCGGTCAAGTTGACCGATTTTGGCATTGCCAAGGCCCGCCACCTCCTCCGTTTGGAGGGCACGGTGCTCATGGGGACAACTCGCTATATGTCGCCTGAGCAGGCCCGTTTCGAGGAGACCGACGCGCGCTCGGACCTTTTCTCCCTGGGCATTGTATTGCACGAACTCTTGACCGGGCGTCCGCTTTTTTGGGCCAAAGATCAGGCAGCCACGTTTGAAGCCATAATCCACAAGCCGATCCCCCGGCCAAGTGAGCTCAACCCTGAGGTCCCCGAGGAAGTGGATAGAATAACCTTGAAGGCGCTGGAGCGGGACAGGGAGAGGCGGTATCAAACGGCCGGCGAGATGGTCTATGACCTGGAATACTATATGTACCATGACCGCTATGGCCCCACCACTATGACGCTGGCCAAATACCTGCACGAGGTCTTCCCCGAATTGGCCCGTTGCAGTCTTGCCCCTCTCCTCGACACAACCTGGCAGGTAGACCCGTACACCGATACGGTGGTGAAGCGAGGCTCTGAACAGGGAGGAAAGTCCTATTGACTTTAGTGACACTTTATGTTATCATAGACTCAGGTGAAGAGGGTGGGCATTTTGTGCCCCGCTTTGAAAAGTGGGTGATGGGAGCGTTGCCCAATACAGCAAGCAAGGAGGACGAGCCATGCAACGTATCAACATCCTGCAAGAGGTGGACATCTTCCAAGACCTGAGCGAAAGCCAGTTGGAGCGGATAGCGCAAATTTGCCAGGAGCGGGTTTGCCAGATAGGAGAGGTCATTTTTGAAGAGAACACAGCCAGTGATGAGTTGTATATCATTGCCAACGGCATGGTGGATATCCGGGTGGACCCCAGTATCCTGGGGGTTCCTTCCCCCACCGGTCCTACGACCATTACTACTCTGCGGCGGGGGCAGACTTTCGGCGAGGTAGCCCTGGTGGACCAGGGGCTGCGTTCGGCATCAGCAAGGTGTGCAGCCAACAATACCAGGTTGCTGGTCATCAATCGGGATGATTTGATTTCCCTCTGTGAGCAGGATTTTCAGATGGGCTATGTGCTGATGCGCAACATTGCTGCCGACCTTTCTTTCAAGATCCGCAGCACCGATCTCATGGTCCGAGAACAGCTCCTCTGGCGGCCCGGTCGGGGTAGCTAACGTACCTGTGGAAGGGGCTGAAAACCGGTCAAAAAAGAGTACAGGAGACAGTCTCCTGTGCTCTTTTCTTTCAGCACGGACGGATTTTCATGCGTGGGCTGCTCTCTTCAGCATCTCTTGAGAGAGCTCGTTCTGACGAGCGATGGCTCTTTCCAGGTCAAAGCCTACGATGCGGCCTCGTTCCACCACCACTCGCCCGTTGATGACCGAGAGGTCCACGTTCACAGGCCGACAGAACAAGAGTGCGCCGAGAGGGTCGTGTATGGCCCCGGCGTATTCAAGCCGCTCCAGGCTGATGGCGATGAAATCGGCTGCCTTGCCCGGCGCCAGAGAGCCGATGTCATCTCGGCCCAAGACGGCCGCCCCGCCCAGGGTGGCCATCTCCAGAGCCTCCCGTGCGCTCAGAGCCCCGGCCCCCTTTTGCACTCGCTGCAAGAGCATGGCCATACGTGCCTCGGCCAGCATGTGCGACGAATCGTTGCTGGCGCTGCCATCAACGGCCAGACCTACCTTGACGCCTCTGTCCAGCATCTCGCGGATGGGCGCAATGCCCGATCCCAGGCGCATATTGGAAGTAGGGCAATGAGCTACGCCGGTGCCTGTCTCGGCCAGCAGTTCAATTTCCTCCTCGCTCAGGTAGATGGCGTGAGCGTACCATACATCCTCTCCTACCCAGCCCAATTTCTCCATGTACTCTATCGGTCGCAGACCAACCTTCTGCAAACAGAACTTTTCTTCATCCAAAGTCTCCGCCACATGGGTGTGCAGGGTCAGGCCCCGTTGACGAGCCCAGACGGCCGATTGGCGCATCAACTCTTCGCTCACCGAAAAGGGGGAGCAGGGGGCGATGACGATGCGGCACATGGAATAAGGGTTGGGATCGTGATAAGCGTCTACCACCCGCCGGCAGTCGGCCATGATCTCTTCCTCGCTCTGAACGACGCGGTCGGGCGGAAGGCCACCCCTGGATTTTCCCAGGGACATGCTGCCCCGGCAGGGATGAAAGCGGATGCCCAACTCTTGCGCGGCGCGGATTTCAGCGTCCAGGGTGACATCGTTGGGGTAGATGTAGAGGTGATCGTTGACTGTGGTGCAGCCGGACAGCATCAACTCGGCCAGGCCGATCTGGGTGCTGACGTAGACAGCCTCGGCGGTCAACTCGGCCCATAAGGGGTAGAGGGTCACCAGCCAGTCGAAGAGCTCCACATCCTGGACGGCCGGTAGGGCGCGGGTCAGGGTCTGGTAGAGGTGGTGGTGGGTGTTGACCAACCCCGGCAGGACGACCATCCCCGAGGCGTCAATGACGCGGTCGGCTTCCTGGGGCAATTCGCTGCTGGGCCCCACCCTCTCGATGACATTGTCGCGCACCAAAAGGCCACCTTGTTCTATCTGGCGGCGCTCCTCGTCCATGGTAATGAGGAGCGCCGCGTTCTTCAAGATGAGAGTAGACATGGCTTCCTCCCAGAGCGTGTCTGAAAATTC
>JAOZOT010000102.1 GCA_029933115.1 Anaerolineae bacterium
GAGTGGGGCAGCCTGCCCAACCACGATTGAGTGCAGAGCTACCGATTCTGTAACTATGTTACGTGAAAGATTGAACAGATTGGCTATAATGATAACCCAAAATGCGTTTTTAGTCAACTTTTACGGGCAAACGTATTCCATCTAATTGAAGTGCGTCTGAAAAGTGCCATATTCTAGGCCACACCCCGAAGATGGGTAGCTCTACCGTCCGGTTTATAGTTTTTGGGCAGCGGCTTCGCCGGGGGGCCACCCGGCCAAGGTCTCCATAAAAGCCTGAATTCTGGTCTTGATGGGGCCTTCGGCGTAGGCTCGGGTATCGCACATGTCGGCCTCAATGACTAGGCCAGGTACGCCGGTGCGCTCGTCCACCATGCGGCGGATGTCGTACTGGCCTAGCGAGTAGGGCTTGCAACTGCGGTTGGAGTGGAAGACGATGCCATCCACATCGAAGCGCCTCACCAGGTCCACCATAGTCTCTGCCCGCATCTGCAAGCTCTGATTGATGCAGACCGCAGTATAAGTGCGAGCCAGACCCTCGATGGGCTCGCTCACGTCCAGATCCACCGACCAGGCGTTGGTGTAAGTATCCACCACGAAGCAGCCCCCCAGGTCAACGAAATAGGCGAAGAGGCGGAAGAGGCGAGGCCATATCGCAATGTTGTCCCACAGCAGACGATACCTCTCCTCTGGGACGGCTCCCACCCCTTGCGCCACCCGTTCCTCCACCTCAGCCTTGAGTTTCCGATAGAAGGTCACTGCTTCCTTGGTGCCTCTCAGGACCACGATGGGAGCCATGTTGATGAAAAGATCGGGAGCGTTCAGAGGAGAGGGCTTGGCCTGGCATAACTCTCTGATCTCCCGCCACAATTGAACAGCCTGTCGAGACAGGGTCAGGGCCTCCAGGAACTTTTTCTGCACAAGTTTGCGGCCGGTGTGCTTCTGAAGCCAGGCGATGAGTTCCTCCAATTGAGCAGCCACGTATTGGACGGTGTGTGCCTCCAGTTCGGCATGGTGCATGAAAGGGGTATCCAACACAAAGAGGGGAACCTTATAATGCTGAGCCAGGGCCTCATACCATTTGACGGCGGTGCTGCAAATATTGTTGCAGGCCACCAGGAGGTCGGGCCTGGGCAAGCCGCCCAGAGGGATATCGGCTTTGCCCAGCACCGAGCCGATGTGGCAGCGGGCATAGGAACAGAGATCCTGAGAATAGCCGTGCCCCTCGGCCTCCTGGCAGAGTACAGTGGCCACCCGCCGCGCCCCGCACAGGGCTCCATAGTTCTCCGGATACGCCGAGGCAATGCCCATAGCAGTGAGAATCTCCACCGGGGCTCCGCTGGTCACCCAGGCCACAGGCCGGAACTTGCCGACCAGCTTGCTCTTGGCATAGTAGCGGGTCATCAAGCGGTTGAGGTCTTTGGCCGTAGCCAGCTTCTTATATTTCCTGACCATTGGGGATTTCTCTCTCCAGCCCAGATGCCGGCAAGGTGCAACTCAAGTGCGTCGCACCTGTAGCATCTCCAAGAAAGCTTCCAGACGAGTGCGCAGTTGCCCTACGGCCGGCGTATGCTCAAGCTCCAGCAACAGGTGAGGCACGCCGGCTGCGTCCAACGTCTCTTTGACGATGGCGTACTCGAAGGCATGAGGGTCACAGAACTTCTGCAAGGTGAAGACGAGGCCATCGGCCTGCCTCTTCTCGATCAGTTCTAGCAGATACTCGCCCCGCCGGCAATGGAGGCTGTGCTTGGCGGGGCAGGGGCGGCGTTTCAGGTAGCGATCGGCTAGAGCCTCAATGGGGTCACCATCTCCTGTCTCGACAGCGAGTTGGTCAAAATAGCGGCTACCGGTACACAAGTCATCGCCGACCACGCCGGCCCCCAGATCGTCAATGATGTCCAGGACTGTCAGGTCGTCGAGAACAGGGCCGCTCAACACAAGCCGTGGCCCCTTGTGCCGTGGAGCCTGTTCACCCAGAAACTCTATCAACTCAGCAGCCAGAGGGTTAAACTGCTCCTTGGGCATGACCATGCTGGCTTCGACAACAGCGTAAAAGTCACGGGCAGTGAGGTGGGCACGCTGCTTGTCCAACCGGCTCAGCAAACGGCGCGTCTCATTGTGCAATCTGATGCTGGACCACAGTGAATCGTCGCCGATAGGCCGGCCACAGAGCTCGGCCAGGCTCCGGCGAAAACGCTCCAACTCGGTCATCAGATAAGGTCGGGCGCTGGGTGAGTCGAGATTGAGAGGCTGAACCACAGTGGCCACAAACAAGTCGGGGAAATTCTCTCGCCAGATGTCGGCCAGCACTTGAAGGGTGTCGCAAGTGTGGGGGAAGATCAGGCCGCACAAGAAGGCCAGGTCGCCGCGCAGGGCCTGATGGAGGACACTGCGGCACAAGGCGCAGGTAAAGCTTTGCAGGTGGGCTTCGGCCCGGGTGGGAAGCTCGGGGCCGGTGCGGAGGCGCAAAGGGGTGAAGCCGGCGGCGTGTATCACCTCCTCAGGGGCGTAGGTGCACAGGTAGCCCATAGCCTGGCGGTCAGGGTAGCGTTCAGACCAGGAGCGATAAGGGAGCTCGCCGGCAGTAATAAAGGTGCTAAGGGTAGATTCCATCCGCCTGTCATCCAGTAGCATGGAAAATCAAGCCTGCTCGTAGCTGCTCACTTCACTCGGCCTGGCTTTGTAATCCAGGCCCATAGTGGCCAACTCGCCTCGGTTTCCGCCCTTTGAACCCGCCGGATTGCAAATCCGACGGGGGCAGGTGAGTAGATACGCTTGCTCTTTATGTAATCGCGGTCGGGCAGGTTGCCCCACCAAAAGCACAAGAGATTTATGATTTCTTGGCGGCGGCGACGGCTACCTGGCCCAAGGCAATGCCGCCGTCGTTGGGAGGGACACGCTGATGGACGTAGACCCGAAGGCCGGCTTGGCCCAGGCGACGGTAAGCCCGCTCCAAGAGGATGCGGTTCTGAAAGCAACCCCCGCTCAGGGCAGCACGCTTCGCCCCCACCGCTAGGGCCACGGCAACGATCCCCTCCACCAGAGCGTTATGAAACCGCGCTGCCATCACCCCCACCGGCACCCCCTGCCGCAGGTCTGCAAGTAGCGCCTCCAGCAGCGGTCCCCAATCCAGCATCAGGGGTTGGGCATTGGGCATCGAACGTTGAGCATTGAGTATCGGCAACGGATATGCCGCCGTCACCGTCTCATCCACCGCATATTCCAGCAT
This sequence comes from Anaerolineae bacterium, assembly GCA_029933115.1. GTDB lineage: Bacteria > Chloroflexota > Anaerolineae > E26-bin7 > E26-bin7 > E26-bin7. Next base: position 3,227 of record JAOZOT010000102.1, read on the forward strand.
CATCGCCGCCTGAGCCTCAAAGCGCACCTTCTGGCGCAGTCCCACCAGAGCGGCCACAGCGTCGAAAAGCCGCCCGGCGCTGCTGGTGAGAGGTGAATTCACTCCCCGCTCCAGCATCCGCCGCAGCAAACGGCGTTCCCCAGAGGAAAATGCAGACACCGGGGACAGATCCTCCCACTCCAGGGCCTCCGGGCCAAAGTGCTCCCACAATACCCCCAGAGCCGCCCGCCGGGGCTCCTTCACCGCCGCCTCTCCACCCGGCAGGCGGAAGGGACGCAGATGAGCCACCCGCTCAAAGCCGGAGGCATCTCCCCACAAAAACTCCCCACCCCACACCGTCCCGTCAAGGCCGTAACCGGTGCCATCCCAGGTCACCCCCAGCACCGGTCCCTCTACCTCGTTCTCGGCCAGGCAGGAGGCCAGGTGGGCGTGGTGATGCTGGACGGGGACGCGTAGGGGCAGGGCCTGCCCCTGCCCTGACGGGGCATCCGCCAGGGATGCCCCTGCGTGCTGCCGGGCCCATTGGGTGGAAAAGTAATCAGGATGCAGATCGTGGGCGATGGCGATAGGCTCCACTTCATAGAGATGGAGAAAATCGGCGACAACCCGCTCGAAGGCAGCACAGGCCTCCGGCGTGTCCAGGTCGCCGATGTGCTGGCTGAGGAAAACCTGCCGCCCCACGCTCAGGGCGATGGTGTTTTTCAAATGCGCCCCCACAGCCAGGATGGGGGACACCTCGCCTTTCAGGAGCACCGGCAGGGGAGCGTACCCTCGCGCCCGCCGCAGCACCAATTCCCGCCCCAATACCACCCGCACCACCGAATCGTCGCTGTGGCGGACGATGGGCCGATTGTGAACGAGAAAGAGGTCGGCGATGCCGCCCAATCGCTTCCGGGCTTCGCTCTCGTCAATGCAGATGGGCTCGTCGGAGCGGTTACCGCTGGTGGCTACGACCGGGAAGCCCAATTCCTGCATCAACAAGTCGTGAAGAGGGGTATAAGGCAACATCACTCCCAGGTACGGGTTGTCTGGAGCTACAGCTCCGCAGATCTCATCCCTCTCTACCCTCCCCCCGCCCAAGGAAGTCTGTCGTCGGCGTAGCAACACGATGGGCGACTCAGGAGAAGTCAGCACCCGCTCCTCCAAAGGGGAGACGAAACAGTGCTCTTTGACCATCTCCAAGGAAGGGTAGAGGAGGGCAAAGGGCTTCTCCTCCCGATGCTTCCGCTCCCGCAGCCGCTGCACCGCCGCCTCGCTTCGGGCATCCACGATGAGCAGGAAACCGCCCAACCCTTTCATGGCCAAGATACGTCCCTCTCGCACCGCCTGGGCCGCCTCTCGGATGGCCTCATCGTCCATGCAACTCTGCACCCCGTCCCACAGAGTCACCCGAGGCCCACAGACAGGGCAGGCCACCGGCTGAGCGTGAAAGCGCCGGTCCAGGGGATCCTCGTACTCTCGGCGGCAGTCGGGGCAGAGGGGGAAGTGAGCCATAGAAGTGTGGGGGCGGTCGTAGGGCAAGGCCCGAATGATGGTGAAACGAGGGCCACAGTGGGTGCAGTTGGTGAAAGGATAACGGTAGCGGCGGTCGTTGGGGTCCCACACCTCGTGGCGACATTCCGCGCAGGTAGCGATGTCGGGCAGGATGAGGACGGTCTTTTCGCCCGCCTCCTGGCTGTGACGGATGACAAAGTCAGGATAGCCAACAGCATCGAGGAAGGAGAACTCCAGGCTCTGGATGATGGCGCGGGGGGGCTTCTCCCGCTCCAGACGCAGGAGGAATTCCTCCAGCACCGGGCGCTCACCCTCGACTTCGATGAAGACTCCCTGAGAAGAATTGAGCACCCAACCCCGCAGGTCCAACTCTGTCGCCAGCCGATAAACAAAGGGGCGGAAGCCCACTCCCTGCACCGCCCCGTGAATGGTCACCTTCAGGCGCTCTGTATTTTCCGTTGGGGTCCGCTGCTCTCGCTCCTTCGCTGCAACAGCCATTGTGCCCACTCTTCCATCCCTTCTCCGGTGCGGCAGGAGATGAGAAAGAAGGGAATGTTCGGGTGGAGCATCTCCAACCCCTGGCGGAAGTACTCCACATCGAAATCAAAGTAAGGCAAGAGGTCCACTTTGTTCAGGAGTACAACATCAGCCCCGTTGAACATCCCCGGATATTTATAGGGTTTGTCGTGGCCTTCCGGCACACTGGAGAGCACCACTGCCAGATGCGCCCCCAGCCGGAATTCGGCCGGGCAGATGAGATTGCCCACGTTCTCGATGAAGAGAAGGCTCAACCCCTCCAAAGAGAATTGCTCCAGAGCGGAGCGCACCATTGGTGCATCGAGGTGACAGGACCCACCGGTGTTGATCTGCACCACCGGTATACCGGCGGCGGCAATACGGTCGGCGTCAATCGTCGAAGCCACGTCCCCCTCGATTACCCCCACCCGCACCGCCGGAGAGAGGTGGGGGGCTGTGGCTAGAATCAGACTGGTCTTCCCCGCCCCTGGCGAGGCCATCACATTGAGCACAAATACCCCGGCCGCATCGAAGCGGGCCTGGTTTTCGGCAGCAATCTGGTCATTAGCACTCAGAATCCGCTGGACAACTGGAACCTTCACTTTTTACTATCTCTCCAAGTCTCAGTAAGCCTAAACGTGGGCAAGGGGTCAGAGGGGACGCGCTTCCACATAAATGCTATGCCCGTTCCCGCACCTCAACCCCCCATCGTCGTAGCTCTTCCACCACCCTCCCCATCAACTCGTCCACCTGAGCAGCGACGGGAGGGGAGAGTTCCAGCCCGGTGTCCACCACGGCCGGCTCCACCCCCCATAGCACCACCTCTCTTGGATAAAGGTCAATGAGGCGAGCCGCTATCAGCAGGTCGGCCAGCCCTTCTTGATGAGGGGACACCTTGGGGCTCAGGAAAGCCGGCACTTCATCGCCCTCCAGCCTGATAAGGGTGCCGGGCTTCTGGCCGGCAGCTACCGCATCCACAACCAGGAGTTTTCCTACTCCCTCCAGGTAAGGCAACAAAGCCAGGCCCCGGACACCACCGTCCAGGGCCTGGACTTCTTCCGGAAGCTCGTATCTTTCTTGGAGCTTCTCTACTACCCTTACACCTACTCCCTCATCGCCGAGCAGGATGTTACCCAATCCCAGGACGAGGATTGTGGCCATCACTCCTCCTGCTCAGAGGCGAACTTGAACCCACTGACGATGCTACTCATCGGACCGTTTTTCTCTCGCAGGTCAATGTAGACGGCGATGTACAGATGGATCAGGAAAAAGATGCCGATGAGCCACATTAAAATGTGGTGGAGGAAGCGAGTCCACTGATTGCTCAACAACCCCAGCACCCAGCCGAAGGTGGCGCTGTAGAATCCACCGGGGTTAGCTTCGCCGTAGAGGGCGAAACCGGTCAGCCCCTGAAGGATGAGCATGGCGAAGAGGGCGACATAGCTGAGCCCGGCCAGGGGATTATGGCCCAGGTAATGGGGTGGTTCCTGGCGGACCAGCAAGTAGTAGAGGACCTGGTGCCCCAGGTCTCTGGCGCGCTTGCCCACAGGGAGGAGGCCCGACCAGCGGGCGTACTTGTTGCCCACAAAGGCCCAGTAGAAGCGGAAGACGAGGTTGAAAAGGAGCACGAAGGCGACCGCGAAGTGGACGAAGCGCACTATGCCCATAACATAGGAGGTATAGGCCTCGCCCCAGGCCAGGGTCACCGGACTGGCGATGTAGAAGCCGGTGAGGGCCAGCACCAGGAGGCTCAGGGCGTTGATCCAGTGGAAAAAGCGCACCGGAATCTCCCAGACGTATTCTTTCTTCATAATCGCCTCCTATGCGATTTGAATGCGCACGTACTCTCGCTTCTCCGGATCTACCACGTGGACGGCGCAGGCCATGCAGGGGTCGAAGGAGTGGAGGGTGCGCAAGATCTCGATGGGTTTCTCAGGGTCGGCAATGGGCGTATCCAGCAGGGAGGCCTCGTAGGGGCCATGTTGTCCCTCGGTATCCCGTGGTGAGGCGTTCCAGGTGGAGGGCACCACGCACTGATAGTTGGCGATAACACCGTCCTTGATGACCACCCAGTGACCCAGAGCACCCCGAGGGGCCTCGGTATGTCCCCAACCCTTGGCCTCCTTGGGCCAGGTGGAGGAGTCCCATTTGTCTCCGTTGTGGATACGCAGGTCCCCGGACTTGATGTTGGCCACCAGTTCGTCGGTCCACTCCACCAGCTTCTCGGCGACGACCAGAGTCTCGATGCCCCTGGCGGCGGTGCGGCCCAGGGTGGAGAAGAGGGCTTCCGCTCCCACACCCAGTTTCTCGAGGACCATGTCCACCAGTTCCTTGACTCTGGAGTGGCCCCTGCCGTAGGCCACCAGCATTCGAGCCAGTGGCCCCACCTCCATGGGCTTGTCCTCGTAACGAGGAGCCTTCATCCAGGAGTACTTGTCGCTGTCCAGCCACTCATAAGGGGGCTGCGGGCCGGTGTAGTTGGGCTTGGTCTCACCCTCCCAGGGGTGCTTGGCCGCACTGTCGCCCTCGGCATACTCTAGCCACGAGTGAGCCACGTACTCGGCGATCTTCTGGTGATCCACGTCGTAGACGGTGGAGAGGTCCCTGTTGAGGATGATCCCCTGGGGCAGGAAGTAGCTATCGGGGTCGTTGATGCTGATCTGGGGGAAGTCGCCATAGGAGAGGAAATTGCCCACACCACCACCGATGGAAGCCCATTCGGTGTAGAAGGAGGCCACGGCCAGCAGGTCGGGGATGTACACCTTCTCCACGAAGTCTCTGGCCTGCACGAACAGGCTCTTGAGCCAGGCTATCTTGTCGGCGTTGAGGGCCGAGGCGCTGTTGGGGTCAACGGGGATGGCTACGCCGCCCACCAGATAGGTCTGAAGGTGAGGGTTCTTGCCACCCAAGATAGCGTGGGCCTTGATGACCTCCCGCTGCCAATCGAGGGCTTCCAAGTAGTGGGCCACAGCCATCAGGTTGGCTTCGGGAGGAAGCTTGTAGGCCGGGTGGCCCCAGTAGGCGTTGGCGAAGGGGCCGAGCTGGCCGGCCTCGACGAAGGCTTTCAATTTAGCCTGGACGCCGGCAAAGTACTTTTCGCTAGATTTGGGCCAGTCGGAGATAGACTGGGCCAGCTTGGCCGTCTCGGCCGGGTCAGCTTCCAAGGCATTGACGAGATCCACCCAGTCGAGGGCGTGGAGGTGGTAGAAGTGAATCACGTGGTCTTGAACGTATTGGATGCCCTCGATGAGATTGCGGATGAGGCGAGCATTGGGGGGAATTTCAATTCCCAGGGCATCTTCAACGCCTCGCACGGAGGCGACGGCATGCACCGTCGTTCAGACGCCTCATATACGTTGCACAAAGGCCCAGGCATCCCTGGGGTCGCGTCCCCGCAGGATGATCTCGATGCCCCGGAACATGGTGGAAGAGCTCCAGGCGTCCGTCACTTTGCCGTCTTCCACCTGGGCCTCGACGCGCAGGTGTCCTTCTATACGGGTAACGGGGTCAATGCAGATCTTAGGCATGGCAACCTCCCTCATTCCTCTTTGGTCTCTTCGGGTTTCGCCTGAGTCCTGGTGCGAACGACGCTGGCGACGGCGTGGGCAGCGATGCCGACGGCGGTGACGCCGGTCAGGGCCAGGCCGATCTTGTCGGCGGTGGCCTCAATGCCCAGCCCAGGCACATCGGGCAGGCGATGATAGAAGGGGGTCATCGTGTCCCAGAAGCCGGGCTCGGAGCATCCCAGGCAACCATGACCGGCGCCCACGGGCCAGGAAACGCCCTCATTCCACCGGATGTCAGGGCAGTTGTGGTAGGTCTCCGGCCCTTTGCAGCCCATCTTGTATAGGCACCAGCCCTGACGGTGGCCTTCGTCGCCCCACCGCTCCACGAATTGTCCGGCGTCGAAGTGGGCCCGCCGTTCGCAGTGATCGTGGATGCGCTTGCCAAAGGCGAAAAGGGGGCGTCCCAGGCCATCGGTGGCCGGCAGGCTGCCAAAGGTGAGATAGTGGACCACAGTGGCGGTCAGGTTATCCACGTTCAGCGGGCAGCCGGGGATGTTGATCACGGGCACGCCGGAAACCACGTCCCGCACCCCTTTGGCACGTGTAGGGTTAGGGGCAGCAGCGGGGAGGCCACCGAAGCAGGCGCAATTGCCCACAGCGATGACGGCGGCGGCGTTCTGCGCTGCTTGCTGAAGGAGGCTGAGGGCCGTCTTGCCCCCGATGGTGCAGTAAATACCATCGTCAGCGGCAGGGATAGAACCTTCCACGATCACGATGTGCCCGCCCCCGGCGATGGCATCTTCCAAGGACTTTTCGGCCTGCTTGCCGGCCGGGGCCATGATGGTCTCGTGGTAGTCCACCGAAAGGACGTCGAGGACGAGTTCGCCTATCGTGGGGCGATTGGCCCTCAAGAGAGATTCACTACAGCCGGCGCAGTCCTGGTATTCCAGCCATACCACAATGGGCTTTTTGGCCTTCTCCAAGGCCTCGGCAATCATGGGGATAAAACCAGGAGGCAAGGCCAGGGTGCCGGCCATAATTCCCGCGAATTTTAGGAAATCTCTTCGGCTCAGTTTCATCGGTCTGATTCACCTCCTTGATGAGAGTGAAACGATTCTCCTACTTTCTATTTCTCAGTTGAGAAGCGATATGGGCCGATTCAACACCTCCTTTCTTTGGTAAGTCCGCACGTAAACGTGGGCAAGTGATCGGGTGGGGCATGTTCCCAC
>JAOZOT010000569.1 GCA_029933115.1 Anaerolineae bacterium
GGTACGATGGGGCAGATCAATTACTTCGTACCGGGCAAGACCGTTGAGGCTGAGCGTTTTCTGGCTCACTACGTCCAGCCCATGCCTGTGGGCGTGGCTACAGCCTACCTCGAGGCTTACACCTCACCGGGCCAAATCGTCCTCGACCCTTTCTGCCAGAGCCCAACCTTTGTGACCGAGGTGGTCGCAGCCGGGCGTAAGGTCATCGCCGCCAATTTCAATCCCGTCCTGGCTCTGTTGGTGAGGGAGCAGCTGAGGCTACCTGAACCACGAGAGCTTGACGCTGCCACCACTCGCCTGGGCGACAGCCCAAAGCTGGGAGTGCCCCTCCGCGAGCACCTCGCCGGCCTCTACGCCACACACTGCCCTCAGTGCCACCGGACCACGATAGCTGACTATTTCCTCTGGGACCGCGAGGCCGGCCAGCCGGTCGAGAAGGGGTATCGCTGTCAGGCCTGTGGGAGCGAGGGCCAGGCTCCCGTTGAGCCGGCCGAGGGCGAGGCCCTGAATCGCATCGAGAGGCGAGGCTTCCATTACCATTACGTCCTGGACCGCCTGGCCCCGCCTGGTGATAAAGCTCGCAAAGTAGGCCAGAAGCTACTGGACCTTTACACGCCGCGCAACCTGTACGCCCTGACCAATCTGCTGATCAAGATCGAGACCCTTTTCGCCGACTCTCCTCTGCAAGAGACCCTGAAGCTGTTGCTTCTGGTCTGCCTGGATTCTTGCAGCAGCCTCTACGCCTCCCCCCAGGCCTGGCTCCGCCCCCGCCGTCTCCGCCCTCCGCCGCGCTTTGTTGAGCGCAACGTCTGGCGGGCCTTCGAGGAGGTCCGAGTCCAGTTGAGCCGGCTTTCGCCTCCTCCGGCTGTGTATCTGGCTACCGGTTTGAGTCAGATCGTTGCCCCTGACCTCCTGTCCCTCTCGGAAACCGACGGTCGGCCGCCCAACGCCCTGGTTGCACCTTTCACTGTACGGCGGCTGAGCCAGGTGCTCCCCAAAGATAGCGTCTCTTTGATCATCACTGCTCCGCCGCCTCTGGACCCCGTTTTCTGGTCCCTCTCTTATCTCTGGAGCGGTTGGCTCTTCGGGCGGGAGGAAGCGGCCGCACTGAAACCATTGTTGAAGCGGAAGAAAACCGATTGGGGCTGGTATCAGCAGGCTATGAGCTCGACCTTGCGGGCTCTGCGCCGGGCCTTGTCGGCCGGAGGACGATTGGTGCTCGTCTTTGTTGCCGAGGGGCCGGCTTTTGTGGAGGCCCTTTTCGTGGCTGCCAGCCTGGCCGGTTTCGAGGTGGAAGGGGCATCCTGCCAGCCAGGCGAGGCGCCGGCCGGGACGATGGGCTGTTACCGCCTTTCCTTCGTCAAAGGGGAGGAACCCGCGATCCCCCGGCCTTCTGAGGATGAGGCGAATCTGGCCATTGAGCTCCGGCGGGAGATCTCCGCAGCCATGCAAGATGTGTTGCGTCAACGGGGCGAACCTCTGACCTACGAGTGGCTGCACTTGGCCGCCTACTGGCGCCTGAGCGCAAAGGGCTACCTGCGCCGGGCGACGGCCGTCTCATCTTTCGACTTTGCCTCCCAGCAGGTAGAAGCGGTGCTGGAGGGGGATGAGGCCCTCGTGCGCTGGGAGGAAGCAGAAGCGGAAGAGAAGGAGGGCTGGCCGCAACTGTGGTGGCTGCGCGAGCCAGGGGACGTCGGCCCGCCGCTGAGCGACCGGGTGGAGGAAGCCGTGTGGGCGGTCTTGTGCGAGAAGCAAACCGTGGGCGCCGAGGCGCTGGCGGCGGCTATTTACCCCCGCTTCCCCGGCCTCCTGACGCCAGAGGCAGAACTCATTGAGGCCTGTCTGAGATCCTACGCTCAGGAGATTGGCCCGGACCGCTGGCAATTGCGACCGGAAGATTGGCCGGAGAACAGAGAAAAGCAACGCAGGCAGGGGGTGGTCAATCTAATGGAGCTGGGGCAGCGTCTGGGCTACGGCGTCGGTCTGAGCCAGACCTGGCACAAGTGGTCCTGGGAGGAAGATACGCTGACAGACCTCGTGGGGAAAAGGGAGACGGGTGTGGAGCCTTTCTCACCTTTCGATATCCTCTGGCGCGAGGGCGAAGAAGCCAGGCATGTTTTCGCCCTCCTCAGCACGGCTGCTCTGGGTCTCGTCTTTTGGCTTGCGCAGCGAAGCCCAGGGAGCTTGGGGGGTGCTCCCTCAACCCCACCTTACACTCCCCAACCTGCCACGCAAGCCGCCTTTTGGCATAAAGACGATGCGGGAGAGGGCATCAATCGCTACCTGGTGATACCTGAGGAAAGGGCCGATTTGGCCAGCTTTAAACTGGATCGCTTCCCCTGGTTGCGTCAGGCTATGGCCACCGGGCGTTGGCAATTCATCAAATACAGGCACCTGAGCCAACTCGTCAGAACCGAAGGAATTGGCCGCCACGACTTGAAGAAGATCCTCGGTCTGCGACCAATCATCGAGCAAGGTGAGGCCCAAATCCCTCTCTTTTGACTGCTCTCCATGCCTTGGCTTGACTTCTCCCAGGATGATGGTACAATATCTCCGCTATGATCGCTAG
>JAOZOT010000103.1 GCA_029933115.1 Anaerolineae bacterium
GACTGCCTGAAACTTGACTCATTCGTCAATAATTTAGCTTATGAAGATACCTAGACGCCTTTATAAGTTGAATCCTTGACAGATGAGAGGCCCTTTCGTAATTCACCCGCAGAGGGGACGGCTACCCTCCCGCAGGCTTGAAATTCACTTTGGCCGCAGACTGAAAGCCACCTCACGGGCATAGCCTTGGCGGGGATACCGCCTCAGCCTGCGGGAGGGTGAACCCCCGCGAATTATGAAAGGCTCTCAGATGAGTCAAAGTAACTCCGCCTGACGTTCAAAGCCACCAAGACACAAAGTAAAAACCCTTTCCCTTTGGTTTGCTCCGTGCCTTGGTGCCCTTGTGGTAGAGAGCGACTGAAGTCGCCACTACGAACCACTACATCTTGTTATATGGGGCTTTTTTTTCAAGATATGGTGGTATTCAAAATTCGCCAGATTCCAGAAGATCTGAAAAAATAGGAGGAATGTTGTGAAAGAGACGGTCAATTCGGTCATTACTGTCACTGTTTTTGGCAATCGTCAAAATGAGGTCTGCTGGTCCGGTGGCTGAGGGCCACGGCGGTCTTCGGAGGAGACCACAGCCATCACCAGGAGTTACTTTGCTCGCATGTACGGCGACGCGGTGCGGGTCGAGTACCTTGATGTGAGCGAACCTGCAGTCCAGGCCGAGTACGCTGACTTGATTAGCCAGGTGGAGGAACACCGTCTACCTTATCCTCTGGTGGCTATTAACGGTCAGGTGCGGCTGGCCGGCGGAGCCGAGTATTATCGGATCATGCCATTGGTGGAGGAGGCAGGCGCCACCTACAGCGTATCGCGGCGATGACTTTTGGCGTCTCAGCAGATCGCAAAAGCTCGCCGCGAATCGTTACCGGGGGTCAAATGAGCCATAGGCGAAGGCAGTGCCTTCAGGGCCCACGGTGTTCGGCGATCCCGCCCTCGCCCGGAAGCCGGACGGACGCAGCAGGATGATAGTGTACATGGACATCCCGCACGTAGTCAATCTCCCGCCGCAGCGTCTCCTCCACCCGGGTGGCGATAGCGTCCCCCTCTGACACTGAGAGCCTCCCATCCACCCCGACGGTCACGTTCAACACCAGATAGGGGCCAAAGCGATGACCCCGCACATCCTCTACATCAATAACGCCCTCTATCCCCTGGATGAGGGCGTCAATATTGCGACTCAGGTAATCTCCAGGTAAGGTATCCATCAACTCATCGGTGGACTCGCGGATGATCTGAATGCCCGTGCCCAGGACAATGAGAGCGACAACGGCTGCAGCGAGCGGATCCACGAAGGTGTAGCCCAGTTGGCCCAGCAGAATACCTATCATAGCCGCCCCGGCCGAGAAGATGTCGTTGCGGTGGTCGTAGGCCAGGGCCAGCACTGCGGTGTTGTTCGTCTGCCGGCCTATCCGCCAGGAATGGATGGTCAGACCTATTTTGAGCAACACAGTGAAGAGGGCAATCCAGAAGGTCAACTGGGCACTGGTCAGGATGGTCTCCGCGCCGGAGAGAAGGTCGTAGGCCGTATTCACCCCATCCCAGAAGATGGACACAGCAGTGGTGATGACGAAGGCTCCCACCACCAGCGAAGCGATGCTTTCCAGTTGGCTGTGACCGTAGGGATGCGCCCGGTCAGGTGGCTTGCGCGAGAAGCGCATGAACACCATGACCACCAGATAGTAGGCCACGTCAGAGGTAGAGTTGATGCCGTCGGCCAGGAGGGCCGGGCTGTGACCCAGCACGCCGCCGACTGTTTTGAGGGCGGCCAGCAAAATGTTGCTGATCAACCCCAGGCGGATGGCTACCTGACCCCGCCTATGGCGTAACACCCCTTCGACGGGTTTATCCTGAGCGTGACTGAGAGGCTCAGGGCAGGCTTTGCTTGAGTCCAACATAAGCCCCTTAGAGAACCTTTCATAATTTGTGGATGTTCACCCTCCCACAGGCTGAGGCGGTGTCCCCGCCAAGGCCACGCTCGTAAGGCAGCTTTCTGCTACCAAAGTAAATTTCAAGCCGGCGGGAGGGTAGCCGTCCCCTCTGCGAGTGAATTACGAAGGGGTCTCAGCCCATAATAATGAGGATGTGCCTTGTTGTCAAGTTGGCAACAGAGGCAGAGTGAAGTAGAAGGTCGTTCCTTTTCCCTCTTCTGAAGGGCTCTCAACCCCGATCTCGCCCCCGTGGGCCTGGACCAAATGCTTGGCGATGGCTAACCCCAACCCGGCCCCACCACCGGCCCGTGAACGGGATTTCTCCCCCCGCCAGAACCGCTCGAAGATGTAAGGCAGATCCTCAGGAGGGATGCCTGTCCCTGTGTCGGCCACCGTCACCCGCACCATTCCCTCTCTAACGGCCGCGGACAGAGTCACGCGCCCACCCGACAGCGTGTGACGCAGGGCGTTGGTCAGCAAGTTGCTCAGCACCTGGGCGATGCGGCGCCGGTCGGCCATGACTTTGGGGAGCTCGGAAGGCAGGTCGAGGGCCAGCGTCACGCCCCGGTCGGCCGCCTGAGGTGTAAAGTTAACCTGGGCATCCCGTAGTAAGTCGCCCACGTCCGTTGCCTGCTTTTTCAAAGGCAATTGGCCCGCCTCGGCCAGGGACAGCAGATGCAAGTCCTCCACCAGTCGCGCCAGCAGTTTAATCTCCTCCAGGATGGGCGACAGATGCTCAGGGGTGGGAGGGTAAACCCCATCCAGCACTCCCTCCAGCTTGCCCCGGATGACGCTGAGGGGAGTGCGCAGCTCATGAGCCACATCGGCTGTCAGGTTGCGACGTAGCTCGTCCGCCCGGGCCAATTCCTCGGTCATGGCGTTGAAGGCGATGGCCAGCTCTCTCACCTCCCCGTGGTGGCGCACAGGGACACGCACGCTGAGGTCGCCGGCGGCCACAGCTTGGGTTGCCGCCGTCAGGCCCGCCAATGGCCGACTGATGCCCCGCGAGAGGATCAGGCCGACGATCAAAGTAAAGCCCCCGATAGCCAATCCGGTCAGCAGGAAGCTCTGTAGGGCGCGCTTGGCTATGGCCGGAGGCCCCGCCCCAAAGTGCTCGAACGGGGGCAGGAGCAGGAGGCCAACTTGCTGGTCGTCCACCATGATGGGAGTGGCCCAAGCCTGTTCCCGGCGACTCAGGGTCTGGCCTAATCTCTCGCCCGTAGCGTCAGCCACTATCGTGCCATCAGCCGTGGCCAAGACGTACTCCATCTGCCAGCCCTGGTCCCAGGGGCCCCAACCAGGCCCGCAGGGATAGCCAGCGATCAAAGTATCAACCCCCTTCCAACTGCCCTGCCGCTCGTAGTAGTTGGCCAAACGGTCGGCCCAGAGGCGCGTCGTGGCCGAGGCCCTGTCGCGAGTGAAAGGTCCCAGTTTGGTCAAAGCGATGTGACCGGCCAGGAACATCCCACCCCCGGCCAGGGTGATGACCAGGACGAAAGCAATCAATAGTTGCCAGAAGAATCTGAGGTGCAATTTTGGCATTTTATTCCTCGCAGAACTTGTAGCCCACGCCGTAGACGGTGAGGACGTAGCGGGGCTGGCGGGGGTCGGGCTCGATTTTGCGACGCAGGTTCTTGATGTGTGAATCAATGGCCCGGTCGTAACCGGTGTAGGCCACGTCGTAGACCAGGTCCATCAGTTGCGCCCGGGTAAAGGGGCGGCCAGGGTTTCGGGCCATGACCGCCAACAGGTCGAACTCGGTGGGGGTGAGGGATACCGGTTGACCGCCGACGGTCACACTGCGCTTGGTCAGGTCAACCGCCAGCTCACCGACGCGGATGATGCCCGGCGGTGGACCGTGGCCCCTGGCGCGGCGCAACACCGCCCGCACGCGGGCCACCAGTTCGCGGGGGCTGAAGGGCTTGGTCACATAGTCGTCGGCCCCCAACTCCAGGCCGATGAGCCGGTCCGTCTCCTCGACGCGAGCAGTCAGCATGATGATGGGCACCTCGGCCAAGACCGGGTCCCGGCGCAGGCGCCGGCAGACCTCCAGGCCGTCCATGCCTCCCGGCAACATCAGGTCGAGGACGATCAAATCGGGCCGCTCGTGACGGGCCAAGGTCAGGGCCGTCTGGCCGTCACCGGCAGCGACCACCCGGTAGCCCGCCTGCTTCAAGTAGTCACGCACGATCTCAACGATGTGGGGTTCGTCGTCTACGACGAGGATGGTTTGGAAGGCCATTGAGCAATACCTCTTACCTCTATCAAGCCACATTATACTACATTCGGCACTATTGCGCCACAGGCGGCCGACCTTTGCATCTCCTATTGGAGTGCCTATTCCCAGTGTACAGACAACTTGTGGAGAAATTGTGGAGACGGCGTGGAGAGAAAATGGGGATTGCCTGCACCGCAATAGTGGTGCAACGGCAGTGGGAGAAAGTCTCCAACATCCCTCCACTGCACCTCCATAATTTCTCCATAAATCTCCTGTAAGCTGAGGTAAGGTTGCAGAGAGCAACCAAATCAGAAAATCACAGGAGGTGTGACATGTCAAGAAAGTGGAAGATCGCAATCGGAGCGGTTATCGCCGTTGTAGTCGTCGCCGGGGTCGCCCTGGCTGTCTGGGGTGCGGTGGCCTTCAGGAGCAGGGGCTACCCGCACGGCTGGGAGCATGGAGAATGGGGACCCGAGGCAGCAACCCAGTTGGAAGTGCGCCTGGTGGACGACGATGGGGACGGGGTGCCTGACCGGGGAGTGATCGAGGTACCCGAGGGTCTGCACCCTGGTTGGGGCTATGGCCCTTCGACTACACTCAGGACAGGCCCTCACTTTGGCCCAGGCCACGGTCCGCACTTTGGCCGGGGCTATGGCCCTTCGACTATGCTCAGGACAGGCCCTCATTTCGGCTGGGGCTTTGGGCCCTTCCTCATCGTGGGGAGTCTGGTCCGCCTGGCTTTCCTGGCCCTGCTGATCGGTCTGGCCGTGGCTTGTTTCCGCTGCTGGAGCAGGGCCAAAGAGGCGAGAGAGTCCCAACGTGGCTGAGAACACCAAAAGACGCAATACGCAACAATGGAGGTATGAAACATGAGTAAAAAGAGCATCGTCATCACCGTCATCATCTTGGGTGTGGCCGCCCTCATCCTTGTTGGCTTTCAGCTCATGGGCGGCAACCAAGCGACGGCGGCCGAGGGGATACAGACAGCCGTCGTCGAGAGGGGCACTCTCAGGGTCGGCGTGGACGCCACGGGCAGTGTCGCCCCGGAGACGCGGCTGGAGTTGAGTTTCAAATCAGCGGGCCGGGTGGCAGAGATCATGGTCGAAGAGGGAGACCAGGTGGAAGCCGGAGAGGTTCTGGCCAGACTGGAGACGGCTGAGCTGGAGCAAGCCCTCATCCAGGCTCAGGCCAACCTGGCCATCAGTGAGGCCCAACTGGCACAGACCGAAGATGGGCCCAGCGCCGAAGACCTGGCCTCGGCCCGGGCGGCGCTGGAAAGCGCCCTGGCCAATTACGAGGAAATCAAGGCCGGCCCCAGCCAGGAAGACATCACCGTGGCCAAAGCAGAAATGGAAAAGGCCCGCATCGCCCTGGAAAAGGCCCAGGCCGACTATGACAAAATCTCCTGGCAGGCAGGCATCGGCGCTACCCTGGAAGCCAAAGCCCTCCAGCAAGCCAGCGTTGACTACGAACGGGCCCGCGCCCAATACGAGTTGACGGTGGCTCATCCCACCGACAGCGAGTTGAAACAGGCGGCGGCCCAGGTCGCCCAGGCCCGGGCCACCCTGGCCGCCCTCGAGGAAAAGCCCACCCCCGAGGAACTGGCTATCGCCAGGGCTCAGGTCACTCAGGCCCGGGCCGCCCTGACCCAGGCCCGGTTAAACCTGGAGGAAGCCACTCTGACGGCCCCCTTTGCCGGTACGGTGGCTGACGTCAACATCGAGGTAGGCCAGATGGTGAACTCTGGCACACCGGTTATCATCCTCACCGACCCGGCAAGCTACCACGTTGACCTTTACATTGACGAGACCGAAATCGGCCAGGTGAGGGTCGGCCAGCCAGTGGTCATCACCCTGGACGCTTTTCCTGACGAGGAAATAGAAGGAGAGGTGACGGCGATCAAATCCATCGGCACGGTGAGCGGGGGCATCGTCACCTACGAGGTGCGCGTGGAGATCGCTCCGACCGAGCTCCCCATCAGATCGGACATGACAGCCAGCGCGACGGTGGTGGTCGAGGAGAAAGAGAACGTCCTGCTGATACCCAATCGGGCCATCAGGCACGAGGGGAACGAGGAATACGTGGAAGTCCTCGACGGCACAGGGGTACGGCGGGTGGCCATCGCCATCGGCGCCAGCAACGACACAGTGACCGAGGTGACCGCCGGTCTGGAAGAAGGGGACGTGGTGGTGACCAACGTGGTGCGTGGCGCCGAGTTCCGGGGGGCGATGGGCATGTTTAGAGGTAGGGGAAAATGATTGAGATAAATGATGTGACCAAAGTCTATCGCATGGGCGAGATCGAGGTACATGCCCTGCGTGGGGTGTCCCTCAAAGTGGAGAAGGGCGAAATGGTATCTATCATGGGGCCTTCGGGTTCGGGCAAGAGCACGCTGATGAACATCATCGGCTGCCTCGACCAGGCGACGACAGGAGCGTATCACTTGGAGGGCATTGACGTGGGCCAACTGGACGACAATCAACTGGCCGAGATCCGCAACAAAAAGATCGGCTTTGTCTTCCAGACCTTTAATCTGCTGCCGCGCGCCTCGGCCCTGGCCAACGTCGAGTTGCCCTTGCTCTACTCTGGGAGGACGGACAGCCGTCGCCAGAAGGCGATGGCCGCCCTGGAAGCGGTCGGCCTTAGCGACCGCATTCACCACCGGCCCAACGAGCTGTCGGGCGGGCAGCAGCAAAGGGTGGCTATCGCCCGGGCCCTGGTCAATGAGCCGGCCATCATCCTGGCCGACGAGCCGACAGGCAACCTGGACTCCCGCTCCGGGGAAGAGATCATGGCTATCTTCCAGCAACTGAACCGCGAGCGGGGCATCACCGTCGTTTTCGTCACCCACGACCCCGACATTGCTGCCCGCACGCCTCGCGTCGTCCGTCTGCGCGATGGGAAAATTAGCGAATAGCGAATCGGCGAAAGGAGAAACTATGAGTGTGATTGAGAGTATCCGTGTAGCCCTCCAGGGACTGGCGGCCAACAAACTGCGCTCCAGCCTGACCATGTTGGGCATCATCATCGGCGTGGGGGCGGTGATCGCCCTCCTGGCCTTGGGGGAAGGGACCCAGGCAGCCATCACCGAGGAGATTCAGAGCATCGGCTCCAACCTGATCTTCATCATACCCGGCCGCATGGAGGGGCATGGACCGGGAGCCCCGCGCAATGTCTCTGCCAGCCTCACCCTGGCCGACGCCGAGGCCATTGCTGCTCCAGGCAACGTCTCCGGTGTGCTGGTCGTGGTCCCAGAATTCAACAACAATGCTGATGTCGTCTATAGTAATGAGAGCGTCAGCGTCAGCGTCAAAGGCACCACCTCTGACTATCCTTTGGCGTACAACTCTTCCCCTGAGATAGGAGAATTCTTCACCGAGCAGCACGATACCACTGCGGCACGCGTGGCGGTGCTGGGCCACCAGACGGCCGAGGACCTCTTTGGTGATAGCGACCCTCTGGGGCGCACTATCAAAATCAACCGTGTCCATTTTCGCGTCATCGGGGTGATGGAAGAAGAAGGGGGAGGGATGGGCGGCAGCGCGGATGAGGTCGTTTTCATCCCCATCACCACGGCCCAACGGAAGCTTTTTGGGGGAAGGGCCACTTCGGGGACGAGTTGGGAAGTATCATCCATCACTGTGTCCCTCGCCAGTGAGGATTATATGGATGCTGCCGTTGATGATATTACTTGGCTTTTGCGCCAGCAGCACGAAATCCAGCCCGGTGATGACGACGACTTTACGGTGATGAGCCAGGAGGACATCCTGAGCACGATGGAGGAGGTCACCGGTATCCTGACTATTTTCCTGGGAGCTATTGCTGCCATCTCCCTGCTGGTGGGTGGCATCGGCATCATGAACATCATGCTGGTATCGGTGACGGAGCGGACGCGGGAGATCGGCATCCGCAAGGCGGTGGGAGCCAAGCGCCGCGACATCTTGATGCAGTTCCTGATCGAGGCCGTCGTCCTCAGCGTGATCGGCGGGCTGCTGGGCATCCTGCTGGGCGCGGGGATCGCTACTTTGGTCGAGCGGTCAGGGTTGATGACCACCGTCGTCTCGACCGAAGCGGTGCTGCTGGCCACCGGCTTCTCGGTGGCGGTGGGCCTCTTCTTCGGCATCTACCCGTCCATGAGGGCCGCCCGGCTGCACCCTATCGAGGCTCTGCGGTATGAGTGAGAGAGGAGAATATAGATTGGAGGGCGGTTTGACTTGATACCAAAAGATGTTAAAATAGTACGAGGAGGGATGGAGAATGGAGAACGGAGATATGAATAGACGAATTCTTGCTCTGGCCATTGCGCTTTTGGTCGTTGCACTCTCGGTGACAGGTTGCGACCTGACGATGGGCCGTGCTGCGCCTACGCCTACCATAGTGCCCCTGGCGGCAGCCAAGGCCAGCGATACGCCCACGATAGCCCCTACCCCCACGCTGCTGAAGGCTCCCACAGCCACGCCCTCACCCTCAGCCACCCAGCCACCCAGCCACCCAACCACCCAGCCACCCAGCCACCCAACCACCCAACCACCTAACCTTGGGAGGGTGACTGCCTACGGCCTGAACGTCAGGACCGGGCCCGGCACAGCCTATCCCATCGTCGGCGGGCTGAGCCAGGGCGATGCAGTAAAAGTCGTAGGGAAGAACGCCCCCGGCGATTGGTTGCAGATCGCTTACAGCGGACAGGAAGGCTGGATCGCGGCCGCTTATGTTGACCTACCCGGCTCGCCGGCAGACGTGCCGGTGGTCTCCGCTCCGCCCCCACCTCCACCCACGCCTACTTTTACGCCTACCCCCACGCCCACGCCCGAATTCACGGGCAAGCTGGTCTTCCAGGTGTGCAACGGGTGCGACATCTACGTCATCAACGCCGACGGCACAGGCCTGCGCCGCCTGACCGACGGCCTGGACCCGGCCTGGTCGCCCGACGGCAAGAAAGTGGCCTTTGCCCGCTGGCGAGACCCCCGCGGCATCTATGTCATTGACGAGGACGGCCGCAACGAGACTCTCCTCTTCGGCTGGAGCCAGGCCAAAGCCCCGGCCTGGTCACCCGACGGCAGCCACATCGTCTTCACCCGCCGCTACGGAGGCCAGGAAGAGGACATCGAAAAGTCCTTCTGGGGTTTCCACTGGACTATACCGGCCCACCCCTGGTGGAAGCTGGGACTGGTGCGGGTTGCGGACCGCTATTTCACCGACCTTTTGTGCTACGATCACAGCTTCTCTCCCACCTGGTCACCCGACGGCAAGGTCATCGCCTATGACAGCGATTACGGCCTTCACCTGACCAGCCCGGATGGGACGATAGGCGGTCAGTTCTACGACCGCAGCCTCTACGCCCTCTCCACGGACGTCCGTGACACCTCGCCGGCCTGGTCGCCGGACGGCAGCAAAATCGCCTTCATGTTCAACCAGCACGACCACCAGGAGATCTACGTCATGAACGCCGACGGGTCGAACCGGGTGCGGCTGACTCATGAGAAGCCTTTTGCCGGGCGACCGCCCAATAACGTGTCCCCGGCCTGGTCGCCCGACAGCCGTCACATCGCCTTTTTCACCGACCGTAATGGAAAGTGGGAGCTGTACGTCATGAACGCTGACGGCAGCGACCAGCGCCCCATGTTCGAGACCGCTCTGGATGGTTTAGAGTTCGAGTACGGCTTCGTCGCCGAGCGAATGGTTTCTTGGACAAAATGAGTCAGAGGTGGGTTCTCTATGTTTACAAGTATTGATCCCCACAAGATGCCAAAAGTCCTGGCCCTTTACCTGAAGATCACCCAGTATCCTATCCTGGCCCGCCGGA
>JAOZOT010000104.1 GCA_029933115.1 Anaerolineae bacterium
TCGGCTGCGGGCTTATGGGCTCCGGCATCGTCGAGGTCTGCGCCAGAGCTGGCTACGAGGTGGTCGTGAGCGAAATCAACGACGAGTTCCTCCAGAAGGGCATGGACCGCATCAACAAATCCCTGAGCCGGGCCGTGTCCAAAGGCAAAGCCACTCAGGAGGAAATGGACGCCGCTCTGGCCCGCATCAAAGGCACCACAGATACGGCCGACTTTGCACCCTGCGACCTGGTTATCGAGGCTGCCATCGAGAACATGGAACTCAAGAAGCAGATTTTTGCCGAACTAGATGGCATCCTGCGGCCCGAAGCCATCATCGGCAGCAACACCTCGTCGCTGTGCATCACCGAGATGGCTTCTGCCACCAAACGCGGCGACAAGGTGCTGGGCATCCACTTTTTCAACCCCGTGCCTGTGATGCCCCTTCTCGAACTGGTGCGCACTATCCTGACCAGCGACGAGACCCTGGCCATCGCCAAGGAGTTTGGCCGGTCAGTGGGCAAGACCACCGTAGTGGCCAAAGATACACCAGGCTTTATCGTCAACCGACTGCTGATCCCCTATCTGCTGGACGCAGTACGAATCTACGAGGACGGCCTGGCCAGCAAGGAAGACATTGACACAGCCATCAAGCTGGGCCTGAACCATCCTATGGGCCCCCTGACCCTTCTAGACCTGGTTGGCTTGGACACCACCCTCTTCATTGCTGATGCTATGTTCGAAGAATTCAAGGACCCGCGCTATGCTGCCCCACCTCTGCTCAGACGCATGGTACTGGCCGGGCATCTGGGGCGCAAGTCAGGCAAGGGGTTCTACGATTATTCCAAGTAGCTGCGGAGGTGGGGGGACAATCCCCCACCTCGCTCCATCCCATTCTACTGGGCCTGCTGCGCAGGCCGGGGGGGCGTAGGAGACCGGCCCAGCAGTTCTGCCCTCAGTCCATAGCTGCTCTCACCGGATTTGCCACCCGGCGGCTCAGGCGGGCGGATTGCCTGCGGCGCAACGGTGCTGCAATAGTGACGCAAATCGGCTGCGAGTGGGAAAACAGGCTAGAGCCAGGCAAGTGGGGTTGAGGGGATACCCTTCAAGCTCCCCAGGCTTTGCTGCGGCAGGCCCACCTTTCGCAGAGTGGACCTTCGCACGAAGATAAACGGGACGCCCTTTGGCGGAGCCGAAGAGGGTGCAGTCATGACCAGAAGACAAATCGTTTTCATCGTCGTTGTGAACGCCGCAATTTCCCTCGTCATCAGCTTGTCCATCTCGCTCATCATGCTCTACGTCTTCCTACTTTCCCTGGAAGTTGTAGAGGTGCCGGCGAGCACCGGCGCGCCCGCCCATGCTGGTAGCACAGCCCTGCCACCCCAGGCAGCCGCCGTCACCCTTAGCCCAAGGCCGACCATGACCACCTACATTGTCCAGGAGGGCGACAGCCTCTCCAGCATCGCTTTCCAGTTCGACGTTCCTATGGAAGACATCATGCGGGCCAATGGTCTCACCGACGCAGACCTGCTGTTTGTGGGCCAGGAATTGATCATCCCCATTGGGGGCTTGTCCGAAATGCCCGCTTTCACCCCTGTCCCCACTCCAACCGAGACACCTATCCCCTTCGAGCCACCAACGCCCCTTGCTACGCAGCCAATGCCCGGGGGGACGCCTGCTCCCAGCCCGACGAAAGAGCCCATTCCAACGGTCTTTGCCAAACCGGTGGATGTGGAAATCACCGAGATAGTGAGCTCTGGCAACCTCGCTGAGGAGACGGTCATCATTACCAACCGGGGGCAACCGGTCAACCTGGAAGGCTGGACCTTGAGCGATCGTCACGACAACGTCTACACCTTTCCGGGCATCCTTCTGTGGAGCAATAACGCCAGCGTGAGAGTCCACACCGGTATCGGTGAGAACACGGCTACCGATCTCTACTGGAAGCTGAACAGAGCCATCTGGGAAGCAGGGGACAGAGCAACCTTGGCCGATAGAGACGGAAAGATCATCTCTGTCTACACCGTTGGCGACTAGGTCCGCTACTCTGCCTGCCGGCCGGGTTTCTCAATCGAGGTGACAGGTGTCGTTGATAAGGATAGTGGTGAAGACGCCTTCCCGATATTCGAAGATATTGAGACAACCGTTGTCCTGCCTGATGCGCCAGAAATGAGAGTTATCCAGCCCTAGCATGGCGCAGACCAGGACTTTGTTGACCACTTGATGGGCCGCAACGAGAATGGTCTGATCTTGGTGGCGGGCTATGACCTGATAGAGGGCGGCCATCGCCCGCTCGCGTACCTCTGCCAGGCTCTCGCCCCCAGGTGGCCGGACCTTGTGGGGCTCCTGCAGCCATTGACGGTACAAAGTGGGATAGAGCCGGGCTACTTCGGAGTGAGGGCGCTCTTGCCAGGCGCCATAATTGATGTCAATAATACCCGCCAGAGGTTTGACGGTCAGGCCAAGCCGCCGGGCTGTTGGCTGCGCGGTCTCCACGGCGCGCTGCAAGGGGCTGGCGTACACAGCGGCGATAGGTTCTCTGGTTAACCGCTCGGCCAGGGCCTGGGCCTGGGCACGCCCTCTTTCGTTCAGAGGCAGGTCAATGCGGCCACGGAAACGCTCGCCCTCAGTGGAAGAAGCGCCGACATTCCACGCCGTCTGACCGTGACGGACCAGAATGATCCGTGTCATCGTAGACCTCCATCGTGAAATTGTGGGCCCATTCTACCCCGTCCGTCGTACTCTGTCAAAAAAGGCTCTACACGGATTCGAGGGGTGGGGATAAGCCTCCCGCAGGCTGAGGCACCTGATCGTTGCTAAATTGCTTCGCCTTCCGCAGTTCCTGCCTCAGCAAAGGCTGTATGAAACCTGCGGGAGGCTGGCTTACCCCACAAATCCGAGTAGACCCTCAAAAAAGAGAGGGAAGACCAATGAATTGGGGTGAGATGGTAGAGCGTCAAATTGCAGAAGCGCAGGAACGGGGCGAATTTGATGACCTGTCAGGCAAAGGAAAGCCTTTAGACTTGACGGAGAACCCCTTCGCCAACCCCGAATGGCGTTTGGCCTACAAGATACTCCAGGATCACGGCTTCACTCTGGACTGGATCGAGTTGGACAAAGAAATTCGCGCTGAAATCCAAGCCTGCCGGGAACAGTTGCTTCAGAGCAAACGCTGGTATGAACGCTCCTTGGCCCAGCTAAAGTCTCAGGAGGACCCTCGGGCCGAAGGCGAAAGAGTCAGGGTACAACACACCTGGGAGCAAGCCCTGGAGACTTTTGCCGACCAGATAGCCCAGATCAACAAGAAAATAGAGCTCTTCAACCTAAAAGTTCCCCTGGTCAATCTGCAGCGTCCGAAAATCTCTGTGGATGAGGAAAAGCTCAGATTGGATATTAAAACTTGAGAAAGGATGGCACACACTTTGGACCCAGGACAGCTACATAGAGAAAGCATAGTTTTCGATGCTCACTGCGATACATTGCAAGAGGTGCTGGCGGGCAAGCGGCGGTTGGGCGAGCGTTCAGAGAAAGGACACATAGACCTGCCCCGCCTGCGTGAAGGCGGTGTCACTGCCCAAATTTTCGCCCTCTTTGTCAGCCCCAACTATTTTCCCAGAGGCGCCACCAGGCAAGCTCTGCGCCTGCTGGACGTTTTCTATCAGGAATTGGAGGACAACGCCGACCGATTGACCTTGGCCACTACGGCCAACGATATTGAAAAAGCCAAGGCGGAGGGCAAAGTAGCGGGCATCCTGAGCCTGGAAGGAGCCGAAGCTTTGGAGGGTGATCTGAGAGTCCTCAGAGCTTTTTACAAGCTGGGGGTGAGGAACATCGGCCTGACCTGGAACTTGCGCAATGCGGCAGCCGATGGGGTGGATGAGACGCGCTCCAGCAGCGGCCTGACCAACTTTGGAGTACAGTTGGTGCGAGAGATGAACCGTCTGGGTATCATGGTGGACATCTCTCATCTCTCTCCCACCGGCGTCCGCGACGTGCTCTATGTCAGCGAAGCCCCGGTCATCGCCTCCCATTCCAATGCTTATGCCCTGTGCCCCCACCGCCGCAACCTGACCGACGAGCAATTAGAGGGCATCGCCTCCAAAGGTGGAGTAGTAGGAGTCACCTTCGTGCCCAATTTCGTCACCGCAGACGAGAACCAGGCCACCCTCAAGAGAGTGCTGGACCAGATTGATCACATGGTCAAGACAATGGGTGTTGACCACGTCGGGTTGGGCTCTGACTTTGACGGCTTCTTCAACTCAAAAGTGCGAGGTATGGAAGACGTCACCCGTCTGCCCAGACTGACAGCAGGGCTGGTAGAGCGGGGTTACAGCGAGGAGGATGTGAAAAAGATTCTGGGTGGTAATTTCATGAGGGTCTTCAGAGAGGTAGTGGGCTGAATTCTTCAACCTGTTGGGAGGTTGACAGAGAAAGCAAAGAGATATATAATTTAGGTGCTGATACACAATTCCAAGGAGAGCAAATAGGAGGTTTCACCCATGCCAGAGAAATTGCGTTACGAGTGTCCCAAGTGCGGTAAGACGGGTGAATTCGAGAACTGGGAGGGTTCACCTTATTCAGCCAAGGATCAGCCCATCCGCATGACCTGTGGAACGTGCGCGACCTGGAAGAACTATGAGGCGACCGGAGGCAAAGTCAAGGGCCTGGTGTTTGTGGTCACCCAGCAATACTAACGCGCTCAAAGCAAAGGGCCTCTCCAATCACAGGAGAGGCCCTTTGGTATATCCTCACAAGGCTGCACCCCTGGCGCAGCCTGTGTTCATTCGTGTATGGTGCCATCGGGCATAGTAGCCCCCTCTAAATCAGCCCCGGTCAGATCGGCGTCGGTCAGAATTGCTCCTTTCAAATTGGTTCCACGCAAGTCAGCCCCCGCCAGGAAACACGCTTTCAGGTTGGCGTTACGCAGGTCAGCCCCACGCAGGTCGGTCCTACTCAAATCGTAGCCAGAAAAATCCTGACCCCTGCCCTTTTTGCTGGTAAGGAGAGAGGCAATTTTGGCCCATTTTTCATCCAATTGCGCACCGGTCAGATCAGCCCCGCTCAGATTGACCTTGTGCAGGTGGGCTGAAGTTAGATTGGCGCCGCGCAGATTGGCCTTGCTCAGGTCGGTGAACCACATCATGATCCTGTGCAGATTGGCTCCGCGCAGGTCAGCTTCGTGCAGATCAGCCCCGGCCAGGAAACACGCCTCTAAATTAGCATTGCTCAGATTGGCCCTACGCAGATTCGCTCCGGCCAGGAAACACGCTCTCAGATTGACCCCGCTCAGCTCAGCGCCGGTCAGATCATAGCCTTCCAGGTCCCTCTCCTCCCCCCTGTAAATCCGCTGCATGATAAGTGGCGAGGGTTTACCTCTCCAGCCAGGTCGCTTACGCTCAGACAAGATGCTCTCCTTTCCCCATCTCTATTGGAAGCTCTCAACCTCTGCCTCATGGCATCCCCAGCAGCGGCAATGGGTTTGCCATCCCGATGGTCTGAACCACCTTGGGGAAGTCATACTCTCAGCATGGTATCGATCGAGGGAGGCAAGATCATTTTTCTGCGCTTCAATTGTATCATGTCAGAATACCCTACGTCAATGGGAAATTGGTCATGGTGTCGGTGCACTTGGAAGGCGAGAGCGGCACTCTACCGGCTCTCATATCCGTAGGGATGCCTTCTGTGCCACTCCCAGGCGCTGGAGATGATGGCCTGCAAATCGGGGTAACGAGGTTGCCAGCCCAGTTGACGCGATATTTTGACAGAGCTGGCGATGAGAACTGCCGGGTCGCCGGGCCGACGAGGACCCTCGACGGCCGGGATGGGGTGACCTGTGATCTGGCGCGCTGTCTCGATCACCTCGCGCACAGAGAAACCCCGGCCGTTGCCTAAATTGTAGATGCGGCTGCCCTCTTCGAGGGCCCGGAGGGCCAGGATGTGAGCTTGAGCCAGGTCAATAACGTGGATGTAATCGCGCACGCAGGTGCCATCCGGGGTGGGATAATCGGTGCCATAGATTTCGATGTGCTCCCGCTGCCCCAAAGCCACCTTGAGAACCAGAGGAATAAGGTGAGTCTCAGGGTCATGATCCTCACCATAGTTGGGGGAAGCTCCGGCGGCGTTGAAATAACGCAGCGCGGCGTACCTTAGACCGTGGGAGCGGTCCAACCAGTGAAGCATCCGTTCCAGGATGAACTTTGATTCTCCATAAGGGCTGCCCGGCACGATGCGCTCTTCCTCGTCAATGGGCATACGCTCAGGCTCGGCGAAGAGATTGGCGGTGGATGACAGGATGAACTTTTTGACCCCATGCTGCAGCATTGCCTCGAAGAGATTCAACCCACAAACCACATTGTTACGGAAATACAGCAGGGGGTTGGCCACCGATTCTGCCACCAGGGTGCTGGAGGCAAAATGCATCACGGCCTCGATATTGTGCTGCTGAAAGACGGCGTTCAGCGCAGCGATGTCGGCCAACTCGCCCTTGACAAAGACTGCTCGCGGGTCTACGGCATCCCTGTGCCCCTGGCTCAGGTTGTCGTACACGATCACCCTCTCGCCCGCTTTGACCAACTCTTCAACGACAATGCTGCCGATGTAGCCTGCCCCACCGGTGACTAAAATATTCATGTACTTTTTCTCCTTCCTAATCTTTTGGAGCCCCTTTCGTAATAGACGGTTACCCCCCGCAGGCTTGAAATTCACTTTGGCAGCAGACTGAAAGCCGCCTCACGGGCGTGACCTTGGCAGGGGGATGCTGCCTCAGTCTGCGGGAGGGTCAAATGCATGAAAGGCTCTCCTTAATTAATAATGCGACGCACTTTTGACAAGTGCGTCGCGCCCTCACCTCCGCTCTGCCTATGCGAAATCAAGATCAGTTCAGAACCTGAGTTTGCCCCAGAGCCTCTTCCAGCGGCTGGCCGCATTTGACCAAATAGACGGGTATGTCGCTGGCTATCAGTTCAGCCAACAGGGTCAGTGAACTCTTCGCCTGACCAAAGGTGCTGGCCTCGATAAGCACGACAATGGCTCTGATACCACGCCGCTTCAGGCTGCGCAAGACGTCGGCCAGCCCCTCATCCGTTGAGGGAGTGATGACCACGGCTGTAGTGTCACGGCTGAACCGGGAAGCTTCGACAGCCACCACATCCCCAATGGGTATCTTGCCTCTGGCTTTGATGACAGCCAGGATTTCCAGGAGTTTGGTCAGTTGACGGTCTCCACGATCAGCCTGGGCCACCTCGCGGTGCTGACCGTAAGCTATCAACCCCACAGCGCGGTTGAGGTGGATGAAATGCCTGGCCAGAGAGGCGGCAATGGTCACGCCGTACTCCTCAGTGGTGGGATCAAGCTCCAATCTGGGCCGCTCCTTCCAGAGGATGGCGGGCCCCTCCTGGCCGGGTATGGTCTCCCAGGCAGAGCCGGCCTGAACCTTCCGCTGCATGTCGAGGAAGAGCCAGATGTCGGCCGTGGGGTCCAACTCGAACTCTTTGACGATTAACCGACCGGTGCGGGCGGTGGAGGGCCAATGGATGCGATTGAAACTATCACCTGGGGCGTACTCTCGCACTCCGGCCACGTTGGTAGTCACGTAATGAGTGCGACGGCGCATAGCCCCTCCGCCCGGCAATTGCCCCAGAGGCTGAGCAAGAGCGGGCAATTCAATGGTAGCGGGATAGACGATCATGGTAAAAGTGCGTGAAAGGTGGCGCTGCATTTTAAATAGGCCGAAGGGGTCCCCACTGCTCAGGGTGATGGGCCCCAGAGTGAAGCGTCCCCGCCGACGACAGGTGGTTTTGACCGTCCAACCGCGCCGGCGGAAAGGTCCTAGCGTGCTCACTACCCGGCCGGCGTAGTGGCCCGGCAGGTCAGAATGGTCACGCACCTCCAGCCACAATTTGGGGAAAAAGCCCGTGTTGTACACTGTGAAGCGTTCCTCGGTTACTTTGCCCACCTGAGAGCGCCGGCCTCGCGTCTGGCGCTCTAACCTTACCCAATGGATGCTTCCCCAAGTCCAGAGGAAAGAGAGGGCAATAGTGGCCGAAAGCACATACGTTAAATGATAATAGAGGTCCCGGCCGGTGTGCAAAGCAGCCAGCAGAACCACGCCCCACAACAAAAAGATCACCCAGCTTCGTTTCACGATTGTACCTCAACCGGACTTTTCCGTCTCCACAACCTAGCCCACAGGTCACCGGCCAAAAGCAAAGCTGCTTTGTGAAAGTTTAGTTTCAGCCAGCCCAGGGGCAGTTCCAATTCGCTCTTCTCGCAGACAGTGGAGAGATTGGCGCCATCCACCTGAGGCTTAAGGGCGCGCAACAGCTTGCGCCGTCGTCCTCCGTCGGTGATGCTCATGACATCATCAATTTGCTCGATGAGCCGCCTGGCTTTGAGAATACGCCGCTCCGTTATCTCAGCCTGACGGGGATCCACCAGGCCGTACCTGGCTTTGAGCCGGTTCAAGCGCAAGCCAGCTTCGTAAGTGCTATCCACAATTTCGTCGCGACTCATCCACTTTGTCTCATAATTCAGGACATACTTCCAACTGGGCTGCACCAGGGCCTGGCGATGCTCTTCGACAGTGCGGTAAAGCAGCCTGTAACCATAGGCCTCGGGATCCTCCCACACTCGGCTGCCGGGATCGAGGAAGGGGGCCATAGGTGAAATGAAGGGGAAGAGCCGCTTGTCCGGGCCAGAGTCGAAGCGTTGCATCAAGTGCTCGCAGTAGGCAATGGTCTCCATGACAGACTGGTAGGTCTGTCGAGGCAGACCAATCATGAAAAAGAGGTCAAAGCGACGGCAACCGGCCTCCAAAGCATACGCGATGGTCCTCTCCAGTTCCTCGTTAGAGTAACGCCGCCCGAAAGCGTAGCGCACCTCCTCGCTGTGAGATTCGGGCGATATTTCGATGGTGAAATCGGGCACAGCCTCAGCCACCATCTCCATGAACTGGGATGAAATGGGGCCGAAGAACTCGAACATGAGGGGATGGTTGAGACCACGCACCGCTTCCAGAAAGCGCGTGGCGTAATCCAAGCCCGCCTGGCGGATGTCGCCCAGCACGAAAACCGGACCGTTGCTGAAACGCCCAATGTTCCTGATGTCCTGAGCCAGGTCTTCGGGAGCACGAAAGGCCGGTTTCCTCCGGGCGAAAACCTGCCTGAAAGTGGTGGCCGAGCCGCCACAGGTATGGCAGTTGTGGAAGCAGCCCCGGCAAGTCAGAGCGGCGGTGATGGGATATTTTAGCCAATGTTTGAAGGGGATGTAACTGGCCAGGTCCCGGTCACGGGCCACGGCCCTGACCACATAGCTGTAGTCCATCAGGACATGGTTCAAATCAGTAGGGGCGTAGGACAAGGGATTGGCGTGTACTTCGCCCTTGGCATCGCGCCAAGCGAGGTTGGGTATGTCCGAAAGTGGCGGGCCTCCGGCAGTTGCAGACGGAGCCTTGCTCCCACGGATGTGACGCATCAGTTGCAGCATCGGCTCCTCGGTGGAATCGCCACGCACCACATAGTCCACGACCTGATACTCTCTCAACAACTCCTGGTGGAAATAAGAAGCCGAAAACCCGCCGAGGATAACGGGCGTCTCGGGGTGATGCTTCTTGACCAGCTTGGCCACCTCGATAGCTCCGTGGGCGTGGGCCATCCAGTGCAGGTCTATGCCGAAGGCCAGAGGTTTGAGAGAGCGGATCATCTTCTCAGGGTCGAAGCGGGGGTCGTTCAACATGCGCACCGCCAGGTTGACGATGCGCACCCGATACCCGTGGCGCTCCAAATACTCGGCGATGGTGGTAAAGCCGATGGGGTAGAGCTCAAAGACCGGGGTGGAGGGCACCAGGTCGCTGATTGGGCCATAGAGGATAGATTCCTTTCGAAAGTCGTATACGCTTGGAGCGTGCAGCAACACTAAATCAATTTTGGGCATGAACTCTCCTATTATTACTTGTCTACT
>JAOZOT010000570.1 GCA_029933115.1 Anaerolineae bacterium
CCTCCTCGCCCCAGGGGTACCAGTCCACCGGGTTGTCGGCGTGCTGGAGCAGGTAGGGGCTGGTCTCGTTTGCCAAGCGGTTAGGCATTAGCTCTTCTCCTTTTGGTTAGGGATCTCGGCGGGGTTATTGTGCTGAATCTTCGGGCTTCGAAGGGTGTTCTTCTCTCCGCCCACCTGTGAGGCCCCGGCGATGGGTCCGCCGGCCGATGCCGAAAGCCTGCGGGAAGGTGTCAGGACACACCCGGGCCGTAGCACTAACCGAGGACGTTGTCCAGGAACATCATAACGATGAAGCCGATGATGACGCCCCAGGTGCCTTCGAGTTCGTAGCCACGGCTGTGCGTTTCGGGGATGATTTCGTCGCTGACGACATAGATCATGGCGCCGGCGGCAAAGGCCAGGCCCCAGGGAAGCAGGGGCTGCATCAGCGTCACGGCCAGCACACCCAGCACGCCGGCGATGGGCTCTGCCACGCCCGAGCCGAGGGCGTAGGCCAGGGCCTTACCACGGGGCCACTTCTCGCGCACGAGCGGCAGGGCGACGGCCAGTCCTTCGGGCATGTTCTGCAGGGCGATGGCCGTCATCAGGGCGATGGCCTCGCCCAGGCGTTCGGTCCCGAACCCTACTCCCACCGCCAGTCCCTCGGGGAAGTTGTGCAGGGTGATGGCGATGATCAGCAACCACACCTTGCGCAGAGCGGATTTGGGCCCTTCCCGACCAAGGACGGGATGAATGTGAGGCAGGCTGCGGTCGAGCACGGCCAGAAAGAGGGCGCCCAGGAAGATGCCGCCAACCGCGACGTAAATGCCTGCGCCCTGACCGAACATCTCGTCGCCGATTTCAATGCCGGGCACAATCAGGCTAAAGGCTGTGGCAGCCAGCATGACGCCCGCCGAGAACCCCAGCATAATGTCCAGAACGCGCTCGCTCACATTTTTTGTGAACAAAATTGGAAGAGCACCAATGCCGGTGAACAGGCCTGTCAAAAGAGTGCCGGCGACGCCCATCAGGATGCGGTTGTTGCCAAAGCAGCGGATGAATAGCTCTTCCACGTCGCTATCCTGTCAACAAACAATGATTCTCTATAGAGAATTATACACCACAATCTTCCTGCTGTCAAGCCAGGGGGAATCCTGCTGTGATTTGACAGGTGTCATTTATTATGATATAATTTTCGTTAGAAAATCATTTGCTGTTAAGAATTAGGGCTTGACACTTCCGTCAGAGGGAGATTGTTGAAAACATTGGAGCTATCAAGGAGGCTGTTTTATGGCTGATACTCAGACCCGGTTGGATGAGATGATTGCCAGGTTGAGAGAGCGGGGCCACCGCCTTACCCCACAGCGGATGGCTGTGCTCAGGATTCTAGCCAGCAGTGAGGAGCATCCCAGCGTGGAGCAGATCTATGAGCGCGTGAAGGTAGATTTTCCCATGACCAGTCTGGCCACCATTTACAAGACGGTGACGTTGCTCAGGGAGATGGGCGAGGTATTGGAACTGGGCTTCAGCGACGATAGCAACCGCTACGATGGCAACAAGCCCTACCCGCACCCTCATCTGATCTGCGTCAAATGCAAAAAAATTGTGGACCTTGAAGTCGCTTCTTTGAGCGAGTTGCCCCAGGTGGTGGCCCAGAGCACGGGTTATCAGATCGTGAGCCAGAGGCTCGATTTCTTCGGCGTCTGCCCTCAGTGTCGGGGAAAATAGCTTTTGCGTTGACCTTCCTGAAAGCTGCAACGGTATTTTTAGAGGCGTTGTTAATTTTCAGGTGTGAACATCTTTTCGTATTCTTCTGCGAGAAGTTGCTCGTGCTTCTTTTCCTGCTCAATCAGGTGGGCGAAAAGGTTCTTGAGCGCCGAGTCCTCGACTATGCCTGCCATCTCTTCGTAAAAACCTCTGGCCTCCTGTTCTCGCTGAATGGCCAGTCGCCGGGCTTCTTCCGGGTTTGATTTTGTCCTTCATGCTTCTACTCCTTTGGTAGGGAACCTTCCCGAAAGCGTGCAGGCGCAGGGAAATGGCTGAAAAGCGTCGGTTAGGGCTGCCGATGCACCTTGCCGCCTTCAGGAAGGTCAACGGTCGGGGAGTGGTTTACTCCGGTTTCCACACTTCCCATACTTTGCCCACCAGGTCCGGCCCCGGCTTGAGGGTCTTTTGGCCTGGCTGCCAGCCGGATGGCGTGGCCTCGCCTGTGGCCCGCACGTGCTGGAAGGCTTTCACCTGACGGATCAACTCTTCCGGGTTGCGGCCCACTGCCGGGGTAAGCACCTCCATGGCCTGGATAATCCCGTCGGGGTCAATGAGGAAGCGGCCCCGGATGTCCACGCCGGCTGCCTCGTCGTACACTCCGTATACGGTGCCGATGCGCCCACCCTGGTCGGAAAGCATGGGGAAGGGAATGCCGCCCTCCACCATTTTGGATAGCTCCGTCTCGTTCCAAATCTTGTGGGTGAAGCGGCTATCGGTGCTGACGGACAACACTTCGACGCCCAATTCTTTCAATTCTGGGTACTTGACGGCAACTGCCGACAGTTCCGTCGGTCAGACGAAGGTGAAATCGC
>JAOZOT010000571.1 GCA_029933115.1 Anaerolineae bacterium
CCTGCAAGATCTAGACCAGCCATTGCCGGATCTCCTCCAGCTTTCTTTTACGAGTCACCAGACTGTCCCACTCAAAATAGTCTCTTTCCCTTTCATACGAGAAACGATCCGGCATCTCTCCAGTTCGAGCCTGGGCTTCAAATTGCTGGAAAGTCATTCCATACTTCTGTTCATAGTCCCGGAGCGCCGACTCGATCTTTTCCAGACGGTGCTCGATAGCATCTCGTAATGTCATCATAAGTGCGACATCTATCTGGGATTGACCGGTGAGCTCAATCAAAGCCTTTAAAGCAACCTTCGGTATGAGCGTTTCATGAGTTGCAACTGCCATTGGTATCCCTCCTAGAGATCTGGAAGTCACCGCCCCCCACCGGCGCAGGCGCAGGCGCAGCCGGCGCAGGCACAAGCACAGGCGCAGGCACATCCTCCCCCACCGCCGGACCGTCTTCCCCTCGAACCGCCTTTAGACTCCCAGCCCAATTCCAGGGGTCGGCGCACCGGTGGCGGATTGGTCTTGCGGCTCACGTCGGAGACGAAACTCTCCACGTTGCTCACCAGCCCGGCGGCCACACCCTCCACCTGGGTCGCCAGCCGGTTGGCAAAGGTCGCCCCGGGCAGCGTGGGCAGACGCAGCGGGGCCCTGTCTCCGCCGGTGGTCCCCCGGGCACCGGCACCCCCTCCGGCAGGGGCCGCCACCGCCGGCCGGGACGGACGGGACACGTCCGAGACCAGGATGTGCCGTCCCAGCCATTGGGGCACGGGTACGGGCTCGTCCCGGAACACTTCCTCCGTGCGCTCGTCAAAGTCGCGGTCCAACATTATCCACTCCAACTCGTCGTCGAAACGCTGCGCCTTGACCTCTGGTGTCTCCGCTTCCTTCACCTGCTGCCAGGCTCGGGCCACGATGTTCCGGTAGTAGGCCACGGTCTCTTTGCGGCTGAAGCCGCGCATCTTGCGGTTGACAGACTTGATGAGCTTTACCACCGCATCCCGTAGTTCCGTTTTGTGCACATGACCGGCCGGGGCTATGGCTTCCATAAACCACTTTTCGTAATTGCGCAACTTTTTGCCCTCTCTGTCCAACCGTTTCAGGCGCAGCGGGTCATGAGAGGTGATTTCCACGGCGCCCTTTTTGAGCAGCCCAAACAGGATCATGGTCAGCACCCGGTCCAGAGGCATCTGCATGAGGATGGACGCTTCCACGGCCGTCAGACCCCGCTTGACACCCACGCCCTCGACGGACATGGTGGGTGGGAGATAGTTCATGCGGTTTCGACGCTCCACCCAGGCAGCGATGGGCCACAAGGCCAGCCCGATGGGCAACGGCAGGGCCAACAGCGGGAAGCAGACCCCGAATGGCTCCAAAAACTCGGGAGCAGTGAGACCTATAAAAAGGAATACCCCGGTGGCGTATATCAGCATCATAGCCAGGCCAGAGCGGATTTTGATGGGCGGCAATACCTTGGCCCGGACGAGCACGTACACGCCGACCACGAAGCCGAGCAGGGACACTATCCAACCGAGAACGCTAGATTCCAAGAAATCAATGAATCTGTGCAGAGTGGCGAGGAACTTGGTCCACTCAGCACTGTAGGTTACATCAACGTATCGTCTGGGGAAGGAGACGCCGTACATGGTTTGCCGGTAGGCCTTGGCGTTGGGATTGACCCAGGTGAAGACCAGCCGGTCGTCCACCACGTCCCACGAGGTGAACTTGCGATAGTGCCATTTGGTCTCGTCGCCGGTTACCCCCGGCGGAAAGTGGAAGTGGACCTCTTGATGGGTGGTGCCGGTGACGTATTGGCTGCCGAACCAGGTGGGGCTGAACTCCACGCTGGCATAGTTGGCGTCCTCGCTGTCCCGGTAGACCATGTGGCCCACGTTGATGCGAAAGTGCAGCGTCCCCTGCTCACCGGGCTTGATGGAGTGCCGGCCCAGATGCACCTCCACCCCCGGCTTGACGTACTCCGAGGGCCGGATGTCGGTCAGCTTTTCGCCGTTGATATCGGCCACCGCACTGCTGAACACGTAGTGGCTGTTGGGCATCCCGATGTCCACGACGTCAATGGCGTGGGCGTGCTGGGCGCAGGTGAAAGTCAGGTAGTACTCCACGTCCACCGAGCCGTCCCGGTTGATGTAAACGTGGGAGATGTTTTCGTCCACGCTGAAGCGGTAGTACTGCGCCAGGGCCAGAGGGACGGACAGCCCCAGCAGCAGCAATATACCGGCGATGATCAAAAATGCTCTCCGTTTGCCCATAGTTCCTCCTGCCTCTATACTCAGTAGATCGCAACTCCCGGTTAGATGTTCAAAGAGGTTATCGTGTTTGAGGATGATGTAGCGCGCTGTGCCCCTACTCTGCACCGCAATCGAACAGTTGAGACAGGCCATCTGGCCCAAGGTTCGGTGGCCTGCCAGGGCCGGGCATCGCCGACTGCCACTGTTCGGGCCGGACGGGCGCGCAGTGGCTCGTGACCCACCCAATCAACTCCCGCTGCTGGCTGCTCCGTAACGGTAGCAGGAAGAAGCGCACCGCACCGGCGGTCACCCACTCTTC
>JAOZOT010000572.1 GCA_029933115.1 Anaerolineae bacterium
CGGCCTATCTTTCGTGGTCGGCTACTTTCGTCTCTGGACTTACGTCGTCGAACTACCGGCCACCCTGCTCCTGAGCCTGTTGGCCGAAGCCCGGCCGGAGAAAGCGCGGCGCTACCTGCACCTCTCCCCCATCTATTGGGACGAGGTCATCTGGCTGCCGCTCCTGGGGTTGGACCGGCATCTGGTGGCCATCGGCCGGCACGACCGCCGGGCCGGGGCAGAGGAGATTGCTTACGTGGCCCAGTCCTTCCGCCAGGGCTGGGCGGCCCGCAACGCCCTGGTGGAATTGACGGCCCTGGAAATGGAGGACGCCGGGGACGTAGAAGGCGTGGCCCGCTTGGCCGATGAACTGGCCTGGCTTCCGGCGCAGTTGCCGGCGGAACTGGAGGACGTTCTCCCCGCCATCCATCGGGTAGGCCGGCGGATGAAAGCGGTCCTGGAAAGCGAGACCCTCTGGAACAAGCGGGAGAACCTGGTGCGGGCGCAGAGGGAGGTGCAAGACATCCGCCAGGGGTGGGGTCTGAGCCGCCGGGGGAAAGTGGCGGCGCGTTTCGGCCCGGTGCTCGAGGAGTGGCAGAAGATCCTGGCCCGGGAGGAAGCGGCGCTGGCGGAGCAGCAGGCCCGCGAAGGATTGGTGCCCAACGTCTACGTGGCCGGCAGCCCCCTGGTCACCGGCAGCCGGGTGTTCAAAGGCCGCCGTGACCTCTTCCTGGCCCTGGAGCGGGCCCTGACCGGCGCGGCCGAGCAGCGCCCCACCTTGCTGCTCTACGGTCAACGGCGCAGCGGCAAGACCTCGGTGCTGCACCAGTTGCCGGTGCGTCTGGGGCCCGATTGCGTCCCGGTCTTCCTGGACATGCAGAGCGCGGCCAACGCCGAGAGCGCCACGGGCTTACTCTATAGCCTCTCCCAGGCCATGATTGAGGCCGCCCGCGACCTGCGCCGCCTGCGGTTGCCCGGCCTGTCGCGGGCAGAGTTGGCTGCCGATCCTTACATCGCCTTTCAGGATTGGCTGGCTCAGGTGGAAGATGCCCTGGGCCGGCGGGTCATCCTGCTCAACCTGGACGAATACGAGCGGCTGGAGGAGATGCTGCAAGATGGGCGCATTGACCGTCGCATCCTGAACCTGCTGCGCAATCTGACCCAGCACCATCCCCGGCTGGCGGTGCTGCTCAGCGGCTCTCACACTCCCCAGGACATGCCGGCCTACTGGGCCGACTACCTGATTGGCGTGCGACTGCTGCGGGTGGGTTACCTGGAGGAAGGAGAAGCGCGGGAACTGATTGAGAAGCCGATCCCCGATTTCCCCCTGCGTTACGAAGAAGCGGCGGTGGAGCGCATCTTGCAGGCCACCCGGGGGCAGCCTTTCCTGGTGCAGGCCACCTGCCAGCACCTGGTGGACCTGGTGAACCGAGAGCGCCGCCGGCAGGCCACCCTGGCCGACGCCGAGGCCGCCCTGCAGGCCATCGTGGCTGCGGATGATACCCTCTACTGGCGCGAGCTGTGGGCCGGTCGTGACTCCGACGACGCTCAGCGGGCGGTGCTCCTGAGCGTGGCCCGTCACTCCGACGGCGCTGTAGACGAGGACACCCTGGCCGGGCAGGTCGGCCGGGAGACGCTGGAAAAGGCCCTGCCCCGGCTGCTCCACCGGGACATCCTGGAGAAAACCGACGGCGGCTACCGCTTCCAGGTGGAATTGATGCGCCTTTGGGTGCAACGACATGGCGCTGTGAACATCGAGTCTTGAGGGGGAATTTAGCCCGGAACCCGGACAAACTGTCCGGTCCGATCAAAGTGCTCGTCGAAAGCGAAGGCGTAAGTGAGCCCCATCCGTTCCATGACGACAAAGCTTGTGCAGTCGGTGAAGCTGAAATCCTTATCACTGTAGCGTTTGAAGAGCTGCCAGGCCGCCTGTTGATCAGCCCTGGTGATGTAGATGATGCGGGCCAACTGACCACTCCACAGTTGCTCGACCAGTCGAAGAGCCCGCGTGTAATCCAGGCGCTTCAGGACCAGAGTGATGGTTTCATCAATGACAAAATTGGTCGTTACCAGCCGAGGCTTGGCCAACATGAAGCGACGGGCAATCTCATGGTTGGGATCGTTGGGGTCAACCGTGGCGAACCAGGCGCTTGTGTCAGCGAAGGTGAGCAATTGACCATTCATCGCCAATCTACCCGATAAATGTATTTGTCATGGTTGACGGAACCGTCGTGCGGTGGTTCACTACCAGGGAGATCGGCCAGGCTTTCCAGTAGCTTCATCATGGCTCTGTGCTGTGATTCAGCCAGCGCGCGCGCCTTTTCCTCATCGTCCGGGTCGAAGCCCAGCACGTCGGCCAGAGTCTCTTGCACGGGATAACCGTCTTCGTCCAACTGCTCAATGGTGACGCAGACTTCCTGGCCCTCTTGCAGGTCCAGCTTTTCTAACAACCGTAAGGTGCCACTTTCATAGATGGCTTTGGTTGAGACAACCATGGGGCCTACCCCCTTTCGCGTGCTTATACTAACCGCACGCTGAATTTTCCATTCCGCTCCCGCCGGATTGTCAAATCC
>JAOZOT010000573.1 GCA_029933115.1 Anaerolineae bacterium
ATTGACGCCCGATTGGTCTACTACCGGCAGGCAGGGATTGGGCAATACATCCTGCGCCTGACTGAGGCCCTGGCCAAAATTGACCATGAAAACGAGTTCATTCTGCTGCAAAGCCGCAAACACAAGCAGGCTATCGTTGACCGACCAAATTTCAAAAGAGTCTCGCTCTGGACGCCCAGCCATCACCGTTTGGAGCAGTGGACGCTGCCCTTGGAGATTTCACCCCTGGGTCTGGATGTGCTGCACAGCCCCGATTTCATCCCGCCTTTCCGCCGCAATTGCAAGTCGGTCATCACCGTCCACGACCTGGCCTTCCTCATCTACCCCAATATCCTGACCAAAGAGAGCGCCCGCTACTACGGCCAGATTGACCAGGCGGTGCGGGACACCGACCACATCATTGCCGTTTCCAAAAGCACCAGGCGAGATGTCATCCATCGTTTAGGAGTCCCAGAAGACAAGATCACCGTCATCTACGAGGCAGCCCATCCTATCTATCGTCCGCTCGACGACGAGCAACCCTTGCGCCAGGTGAAGCAGAAATACCACCTCCCCGACGATTTCATACTATTTGTCAGTACCATTGAGCCCCGCAAGAATGTACCCACTTTGCTCCGGGCTTATCGCCAATTGCTGGACTGTTACAAACGGTCAGAGGCTCTGGTGTTGGCCGGCGAACGGGGTTGGCTCTTCGAGGAAGTCTTCGCTGTGGTCGAGGAACTGGGCTTGGAGGACAACACTCTGTTTCTGGGCCGCGTACCGGTCGAGGACTTGCTCTACCTGTACAATGCGGCCAAGCTGCTGGTACACCCTGCTTCCTATGAAGGTTTTGGCCTGCCGCCGCTAGAGGCTATGGCCTGCGGCACGCCGGTGGTCGTCTCCAACGTGTCATCTCTACCGGAGGTAGTAGGGGACGCGGCCCTGCTGGTTGACCCAGAAAACGTCTCAGAGTTGACAGTGGCCATCTGGCGGCTTCTGACGGATGAGGACCTGAGAGCTGACATGAGGGATAAGGGCCTCAAGCGAGCGGCCTTTTTCTCCTGGGAGAAGGCAGCGCGGGAGACGCTGGCCCTCTACCTGAAGGTCGGTGGAGGGCAGCGACAAAAAAGGACACAAGGGTGATCCACTGCTTCGCTCGGCCTGGATTGCCAAATCCAGGCCATGCCCGCCGGATTTGGCAATCCGGCGGGAGCAGGTGAGATAAAGAGGACGACGAGGGTGATTCCGGTGGCGATGCACCATCGTGGGAAAAAGATACTCTTTTTAACATCTCAGCTCCCCTATCCTCCCCACCAGGGAGGAGCCATCAGAACCTACAACCTGATCGTCAACCTGGCTCCGCGCCACGAGATTCACCTCCTGTCTTTCGTCAATTCCCCCGGCGACCTGGAGAAGGCAGCCCCTCTGCGCCAGTATTGCCGGACCATCGAGGTGGTTCCCGTCCCTCAGCGGTCCACCCTGAAGCGCCTGCTGACCACCCTCTTCTCCCCTCTGCCTGACATGGCTCTGCGTTTGCCGTCGGCCGAGTTCCGCCGCAAGCTGGCAGCCCGTCTGAAGAGCGAACGCTTCGATGTGGTGCAGGTCGAAAGCATCGAGATGGCGCCCTACGCTATGGGTGACGCGGGATGGGAGACGGACGACAGGCCCTTGTGGGTTTTCGACGATTACAACGCCGAGTACGTCTTGCAGCAGCGGGCCTTCGAGACCGACGTCCGTCACCCGCGCCGGTGGATCGGAGCCCTCTACTCCTTCATCCAGTGGCAGAAGCTCCGCCGTTACGAGGCAGCAGTTTGCCGGCGGGTGGACCGGGTGGTGGCCGTGTCCGAAGCGGACAGGGAAATCCTCCAGAAGCTGGGGCCGGGAGTGAAAGTGACTGTCATCCCCAATGGTGTGGATACCAGAGCCTACGATCCCGAGCAAACCTACCCCCTGGTGCTTGAGCCTCACTCCATTGTGTTCACCGGCAAGATGGACTTTCGCCCCAACATTGACGCCGTCCTCTGGTTCTGCCACCAGGTTCTGCCCCTGATAAAAACTCGGCTGCCCGACGTTAATTTTTACATCGTCGGCCAGAAGCCTCCCCAACGCCTCAGATCGCTGGCGGAAGACGCAGCCGTGACGCTCACCGGTTACGTGGACGATGTGCGGCCCTACATCGCCGGGGCCGGGGTCTATGTGGTGCCCCTGCGCATCGGTGGCGGCACCCGCCTCAAGATTGTGGAGGCTATGGCCCTGGGCAAGGCTATCGTCTCCACCTCCCTGGGCTGTGAGGGTTACCCTGTGACCTCGGGCCGGGAACTGGTCATCGCCGACACTCCCCAGGATTTCGCCCGATGCGTGGTGGATTTGCTGGACGATGCCCACCGCCGGGAAGAGCTGGGGCGCGCTGGCCGTCGCTTCGTAGAGGAACGTTATGACTGGCGGGCCATCGTACCCAGGCTGGAGGAGGTTTATGGCGTGGGGCGTGAAACGTAAAACGCGGAGCGTGAACCGCAGGGTTCGCAACCTGCGGGAGGGTGGTATGCTTGGGACATACCCAGAGCGC
>JAOZOT010000105.1 GCA_029933115.1 Anaerolineae bacterium
CAGCCGGTATAATCAGCACCCAGATGCTGGCGTCGTAACGGGTGACGAGCCCCAGAGGGAGGCAAACGAGCACGCACCACAGGGGGACGACAATGGCTACCGAAACCAGGTGGATCAGCCGGCCGCGACACCCAGACCTGAGCAGTTCACCTGCTAATTTTGACATCGCTTTCTCCAGAGTTATTCCATCGGCACGTAACTGGTGACTCCAGCCTCGGTGCCGATCCACACCACGCCGTCTGGTCCTACGGCGATCTCCTTGATGTTGTTGTCCGCCAGACCGTCTGCTACGCTGTAGGTGGTCCACGTTTGGCCGTCAAAGCGGGAGAGGCCGTTGTCGGAACCGACCCACACCGTGCCATCGGAAGTTATGGCGATGTAGGTGACCTTGTTGCTGGCCAGGCCATCCGTGCTCCTGTAGACGGTCCAGGCCTGCCCGTCAAAGCGGGAGAGGCCGCTCGCCGTAGAGCCGACCCACACCACGCCGTCCGGTCCCACGGCGATGGCCGAAGCTCCCTTGCTGGCCAGGCCGTCGTCTCGGGTATAAGTGGTCCACGACTGCCCGTCGAAGCGGGAGACGCCCTCACCGGTGGCGAACCAGACGGAGCCATCGGGGGCAGCGGCGATGCCTTTGACGCTGTTCTTCACCAGACCGTCTTTCTCGCTGTAGACTGTCCACTTTTGGCCGTCGAAGCGGGAGACGCCAGGGGTCGAGGTCCAGGTGCCGCACCACACCGAGCCATCTGTGGCGATGGCGATGGAATCAACACGGCTGTCGGCCATGCCATCCTCCTCCCGATAGACCGTCCATTTCTGGCCGTCAAAGTGGGAAAGGCCGTTGCTGCCACCGAACCACAGCGCGCCATCGGGGGCCGGGGTGATGACAAAGACGCCGGTCCGGGCCAGGCCATCCTTTTTGGTGTAGGTGGTCCATTTTTGGCCGTCGAAAGAAGACGCACCCCAATCGGTGCCGACCCACGGCGTGCCCTCTGAGGACACGGCGACGGCCCAGACCTGGTTGCCGGCCACAGTGTCGTCGGTCTGGTAAGTGGTCCACTCCTGGCCGTCGAAGCGGGAGACGCCCCTGAGGCGCGTGCCCACCCACACCGCGTCACCCGACGGGCTGGTGGTGATGGCCCGGACCTCGTCGCCGGCCAGGCCGTCCTTCTTGGTGTAGGTGATCCATTCCTGGCCATCGAAGCGGGAGACGCCTCGGCCGGCGGTGCCACACCACACCGTCCCGTCCGGGGTCACGGCGATGGCATAGACCGCGTTGCTGGCCAGGCCATCCTCATTGGTGTAGGTGGTCCACTGCTGGCCGTCGAAGCGGGAGACGCCTTTGCCGGTGCCGCACCACAGCGCGCCGTCCGGGGCCATGGCGATGGCATAGACCACGTTGCCCGCCAGGCCCTCCTCCTCGGTGTAGGTGGTCCACTGCTGACCGTCGAAGCGGGAGAGGCCATCGGTAGTGGCGAACCAGGCCGAGCCTTGGGCGTCAACGACGATGGCATTGACGAAATTGCCGGCCAGACCATCTTTGCTCTTGTAGACGGTCCACTGCTGGCTGTCGAAGCGGGAGACGCCGCTGCCATTGTGGCCGACCCACAGCGTGCCGTCTGGCGCGAGGGCCAGGGATTGGACGGAGTTGCTGGCCAGGCCGTCGGCCCGGGTGTAGGTGGTCCACTCCTGGCCGTCGAAGTGCGCGAGCCCGCCATCATAGGTGCCGAACCACACGGAGCCATCCGCGGCCACAGCGACGGCTCGGACCACGTTTCGCCCCAGGCCGTCGTGGACGGTGTATTTGACATAAGTGCCATCGGCCTTCCACCGGACGGCGCCACCGCCCGTCGCAACCCACAGGTTGCCCTCGCCGTCCAGGGCGATGTCCTTAACCTCGTTGCCATTGGTGTACGTGCGCCAGCCCTGTCCCGGTTCGGCCTCGGTGGCCGACGTTTCCGCAGGTACAGTTGTAGGCGTGGGTACAGGCATAGTGGGTGTTGGTACAGGCGTGGTGGGTGTGGTTGCAGGGGCAGGGAGTGTTAGTGTTTCGGCCAGGGAGGGCTCGGCGACTTGGGGTGCCGGGGTCGGTGCGGACACACGCCCGCCGAACAACCCACAAAGGCTGCAGGGACCGCAGGCCAGGATGACGAGTGATGGAATCAACAAAACAAATATAGGTGTAGATTTGCGCTTCATCAGAGGCTCTCCTTCAAATCAAGTGCTAGCTCGGGCCCAGAGGGCCTGTCGAATAATCAGGCGTTGAGGTGCGACGCACTTGCCTTGGCTTTAGCAATGATGTCCTGAGCATTAACTTCCTCTACGTGGTATCCTGTTGTTCGAAGTGCGTCGCATCCGGCTTCCTCATGGTGGAAGCCGGTCAGGTCTTGGCTTGGCGGTAAAGCGACCCGTACAGGAAAGCCATGACCAGTTGAGCGTAGAACAGTGTGAAAATCCAGCCAATACCGCACACAATCACGCCCACGATGGCGGCGATGAGAACTGCCAGGCCATTCACCAACAGCACAACGACGGCAGAGCCAACGTTGCTTTTGAGCATCCCAAAGATCTCGCCCAGTCGGAACGCAGCACCGATTTGTCCTGTCTCGATGTATTTGCCCCAGGCAAAAGGTAGAATCAGGCTCATCAAGATGGCGTAGAGGAGCGAGAGACAGCCGCAACATGCACTCACCCCCACAGATACAGTTGTCAAAGCGCCCACCACGTCCGGGTCAGCATTCTCGGCTAGAGTCGGAACCAGGCTGCCAGATTGGGCACATATACCGAAGAGGACCAGTGGCAAGGCGTAGATAAACGAAATCACCCACACCTTCAAGCCCTCGACCAGTTTGCTCCCAAAGTCGCCGAGCTCCGGCAGTGGCACCTCTTGTCCGGCGATGACGTTCCTCATCGCCTCCACCGCGTACCCAAAGGCGAAAAGGGGACCCGCAATCGGGATCAGTGTGATCACACCGCCGAGAAGTACTTTTTTTATCCAATCTTGATCTTGCGTAATGTACGTGAATGACCTCCCGATGTCCATGTTTTTCTTCCTCCTATAAGAATAATTATGACCTTCACCGGCCTGGGCAAGTGAGTATTGCCTTAAGAATCTGTTGTTGCCTCACCTCCTTGATCGTGGTCTCGCTCGTCACAGGGCTCGATTTGAGCCTTCAGAAAATCAAATAAAGCTTTCGGGCTGGCGAACCCCCGGCGCTTTCCACTGCCTGGGCTTTCCAGAGAAGCCCGCCAAACCAGCCTCTGTCCGTCGCTGGTCTGCCACAGGCGCAGCAAATAGGATAAGTATCGTCGCTGTGATGATTGTTTTGCCACAGATCCTCCTTGGTGTCTCGTGTGGTCGCCAGCGAACCGCGTTGTCCCCTCTCTCCCATTAGCGATTCAATGTCAGAGGCCCTTTCGTAATTCACCCGCAGAGGGGACGGCTACCCTCCCACAGGCTTGAAATCCACTTTGGCAGCAGGCTGAAAGCCGCCTCACGGGCATAACCTCTTGGTGGGGATACCGCCTCAGCCTGCGGGAGGGTGAACCCCCGCAAATTATGAAAGGCT
Source organism: Anaerolineae bacterium (assembly GCA_029933115.1). Taxonomy (GTDB): domain Bacteria; phylum Chloroflexota; class Anaerolineae; order E26-bin7; family E26-bin7; genus E26-bin7. The sequence continues at coordinate 3,567 of JAOZOT010000105.1, forward strand.
CTCTGTCATTAAAGGTGCGACGACGCATTTGCATTGTTCCCCAAATGCGCCCTTTTACGGTGGCTTTGCCTCCGTTTTCTGTCGTCTGCACTGCCCAGAAGTGCGTCGCACTTGAGGAGGGTCCCGGCCAGCAGAAACCGGCAAAGGCCGCTTGTTGCTTTCATTATGCCTTCCCACCGTCAAAAAAACGTCAAAAAAATAGCCTCTTGTTTGCTCAAGACGTGCAACAGTGGTATAATTTGTATGATAGGCTTTATTACCCGACATTTTGAGCAGTGACCTTCCCGCAAGTTCGAAAGTGGCCTCAATCGCGGAGGCACCCCCTGCCGAAGCGCGTGACGGCTTCAAATCGTGGCCTAACCTGCAGGAGGGTGAGCAAGTTTGGATTGTCAAATCTGGCCGGTGGCTTGGTCGTGCATTTGACAGTCCGCAGTGGGCAGATAACCAAAGTGGTGATTCCAGTGCGACTATCTATCTCCTTGCTGGAACCTCTACAAGTAACCCTTGACGGTGAGCCGGTCACCGACTTTGCTACCGACAAGGCGCGGGCGCTGTTGGCCTATCTGTCCGTCGAAGCGGACCGTCCCCATCGCCGGGATGCGTTGGCCGGGCTCCTATGGCCCGACCAGCCACAGCGCAAGGCGCGCCAGAACCTGCGCCAGGCCCTCTCTCATCTACGACGGGCAATCCGTGATCAGGATCACGACGATGACGGCGAACCGTTCTTGCTGGTCAGCCGTGAGACGGTCCAGTTCAACCCCGCCAGCGACTACTGGCTGGACGTTGCGGCTTTCACGACCCTCGTCGAAGCCTGCCGGAGACACCGACACCGCCGCCTGGGCACCTGCCTTCCTTGTATGCGGCGATTGGAGCAGATGGCCGATCTGTATGGCGGCGACTTTCTGGAGCACTTTTTCCTGGACGATAGCAGCTTTTTTGAGGAGTGGGCCTTGCTCCAGCGCGAGTGGCTCCGCCGCGAGGCGGTGGAGGCGCTCTTCCATCTGGCCAACTACTACGAGCGGCGCGGTGACTACGAGCGGGCGCGCTACCATGCCCGGAGACAGGTGGAGTTGGAGCCGTGGCGTGAGGAGGCCCACCGACAGTTGATGCGCTTGTTGGCTCTGGATGGGCAGCGCAGCGCAGCACTGGCCCAGTACGAAACCTGCCGTCGGGCCTTGGCCGAGGAGTTGGGCGTCGAACCGACGGCCGAGACGACCACACTGTACGAACGGATTCGGGCGTCACTTTCCTACACCCCCGCCCCCTTGCATAATCTGCCTCCCTCTCCTACCTCCCTCGTCGGTCGAGAAGAAGAATTGGCCGAGTTGGCCGAGTTGCTGGCCAATCCTGATTGCCGGCTGGTGACCCTCTTTGGCCCGGGCGGCGTTGGAAAAACTCGCTTGGCGCTTCAGGCGGCCGCCGACCAGATTGGAGCTTTTGCCCACGGTGTCTACTTTGTGCCCTTGGCCTCCGTCAGTTCGCCAGAGCTGATCGTCCCTATGATGGCGAATGCCCTCGAGTTTCCGTTCCATGGCCGCGAAGACCCAAAAGAGCAGCTCTTGAACTACCTGCACGATAAGGAGATGCTGCTGATACTGGACAGCCTGGAGCACGTTCCGGAGGGGGGCAGTCTGCTGGCCGAGATGCTTCACCGCGCGCCGGGAGTGGTGCTTTTGGCCACCTCGCGGGAACGGTTGAACTTGCAGGAGGAGCGGGTGTACGAAGTCGGGGGGCTGACCTATCCCGCGGACGCAGCAACCAAAAGTGTGGAAGGCTACAGCGCGGTCGAGTTGTTCTTGCAGAGTGCCCTTCAGGTGCATCGGCGCTTTGTGCTTTCGGAGGCTGAAGTGCCCCACGTGGTACGTATCTGCCAGATGGTGGAGGGAATCCCGTTGGGGGTGGAATTGGCCGCGGCCTGGGCGCGAGCGCGCTCCTGCGCAGAAATCGCTCAGGAGATCGAACACAATCTCGACATTCTGGCCACTCGCCTGCGCAACGTACCCGAACGGCACCGGAGTATACGAGCGACGTTTGAACACTCTTGGCAATTGCTTGCAGAAACAGAAAGGGACCTTCTCGCCCGGTTGTCCGTCTTTCGCGGGGGATTTGGGCAGGAAGCGGCCGTTGTGGTGGCTGGAGCGTCCCCCTCCACACTGTCGGCTTTGCTGGACAAGTCTTTGATCCGCTATATTTCATCCGACCGGTATGATATGCACGAATTGCTCAGGCAATACGCGGCCGAGAAACTTGGAGCCAACCGGCAGGAATACGAAGAAACACAGATGAAACATGCCCGCTATTTCGCCGCCTTCCTGGAGCGACAAAAGGAACATCTGAAAAGCGCGAAACAGAAACAAGCCCTCATGGAAATTGACCTGGAGATCGAAAACGCGCGCCAGGCCTGGCAACTGGCAGTGGCGCGCGGCAATGCCCACGACGTTGAACGCAGCCTGGAAAGCCTGTACCACTTTTACGACAACCGGTGTCGGTTCCAGGAGGGGATCGCTCTCTTTGCCCAGGCGGTAGACCGGTGGAACGGAGATGCAGAACAGAAGGGCCTCTTTGGCAAAGCCCTATCTTACCAGGGCGCGCTTTATCGCCCTCTAGGTCGCCATCAGCAGGCCAGGACCTGCCTGGAGCAAAGCCTGACAATTTTCGAGCACTTGAAGATAGAAGCCGAGCAAGTGTTCTGTCTGGTCAACCTGGCCAACGTAGCTCGCAGTCAGGGGAAATACAGAGAGACGGAGCAACTCTCTCAAGCAGGTCTGGCGCTATCCAAACAGATTGGGGATTCCTGGGGGGCAACTTTTTCGCTTTCCCTGCTGGGTTTGGTCCGATATCGAGCCGGAGATGTGGCTCAGGCAGAGATGTTGCTCGAAGAAAGCCTGGTTATCGGTCGGGAAAATGGCCATCAGCGCCTCATGCTTTCTTCCCTCAATACATTGGGGGACATTGCCTGTCACCAGGGAGATTACGCTAAAGGACAAGCCCTGTTTGAGGAGTGCCTGGCGCTGAGCCGCGAACTCGGTGATCAATACAACGTCGCAATACAACTCAACAACTTGGGCACCGTGCTGCACGTTCTTGAGAGGCACGCAGAGGCTCGGTCGTTTTACCAGGAAAGTCTGGAGATCTGTCGCAAGATCGGTGACCAGGGAGGACAAGCCATCGCGCTGAGCAATCTGGGCGAAGTAGCTTATACATTCGGTGCGCATCTCGAAGCGCAGGAGTTCTATCGGGAGGGACTGGCCATCGGGCGCAACATCCAAGATCAATGGACCATCCTGGCCTGTTTGAACAACCTGGGGGAGACTAGCTGTGCCCTGGGGGATTATGCAGGAGCCAGGGCCTACTTTGCCGAGGCGCTGGAGATTGCCACACAAACTCAGACATTGACGGTGCTATTGAAAGTCTTGGTCAACCTGGCGGCCCTCTTCGCCAAGCAAGGCCAGACAGACCGGGCGGCGGCGCTGCTTGGCTTGGCGCACCGTCACCCCGCCTGCGAACAGATAGACCAAGAAAAGGCTGAGCGTCTGCTGGACGAAATGGGCCTCGTTTCACCGGACGGTGCCCCAGAGCCTCTGGATGTGGTCGTCGCTGAGATACTGGCGGAACTCTCCCCTTCAGGGGCGACGGTTTGATTTAACTTGGGGAGTCGGATCTCAGTAGATCGCGATTTGATGCTCGGAAAGTCTGCGTCTGAGTCGCTGGAAGGAACTCTGGCAGGGAGGCAATAGGATGGCGGTCAAGCAAATTTCATTTACTCTTCCAGAAGAGTTGTATGAGGAAGTAGTGAAAGCTAAGGAAGAGAGCAATGCTTTGAGTCTGGCACAATTCATCCGCCAGCTCATCCTGGAAAAGTTGGATGAATGGAGATGGGAGCGCAACTTGGCAGAGTTGCAGCAGGAGGTACGAGAATCTGGGGGACTCGAGCTCGGTGAGACCAAGGAAGAGGTGATTGAGCGTCTGAGGGAGACTCGACGCCAGATTTTCGAAACAGAGTATGCTCATCTGTATAGATAGCAACCAATTTATCTTTGGGATCGATCAAACAGCACCGGATTCTGTTGAACTGCTGCGAATCCTGCGAGTTTTCGAGGTTGCCATTCCTCGTTTAGTCGTCCAAGAAGTGGTGCGCAATTTGCGCACCACTGAGCAGGTGAAGATGTTCTATCGGCTGCTCAAAGGCTCTCCGAGACTTCTGGTCGTTGATGAACCTGTACCGGCTGAGCTAGTTGCCAAATATGCAACTCTTGGCTTGTCTGAAAAGGCAGATGCGGTCATTGGAGCCTTTGCCGAATGGGTGGGGGCCAAGTATCTGATATCTGACAATAGGCATTTCCTTGACAGCGTGTCTGAAAATGCTCGTAGTGGCGACTTGAGTCGCTAATGACCGGTGCTCTGCGGCTAAAAACGACTGAAGTCGTTACTACGAGCGCCGCTCCCCTGAATTTTCAGACACGCTCTAAGAGAGGAGACCCTTTCGTAATTCACTCGCAGAGGGGATAGCCACCCTCCCGCAGGCTTGAAATTCACTTTGGCGGCAGACTAAAAGCGCCTCACGGGCATGATCTCTTGGCAGGGATACCGCCTCAGCCTGCGGGAGGGTGAACATCCACAAACTGTGAAAGGCTCTCGAGCTCAAGACCGAGGCGTATGAGGTGCTGACTCCCGGCGAGTTCTTGAAGCGATGTCGAGAAAGGAGATTGTGAGATCAAATGGAACTAGAAGGTAAAGTTGCAATCGTCACCGGCGGAGGACGGGGCATCGGACGGGCCATTGTCCTGGACCTGGCCGCCAACGGCGCAGACGTGGTTTTCACCTACCGCAGCAACGTGGGCGCTGCTGAGGAGGTGGCCGCCCGCGTCGAGGAGTTGGGCCGGCGGGGATTAGCCGTCCAAACCGACGTGGGCAATTTCGAGGCCGCCCAGTCGGTGGTGACGCGGGTGATGGACGAGTTGGGCCGGCTGGACATCCTGGTCAACAACGCCGGCGTCAACCGCGATGGGGTCATCTGGAAGATGAGCGAAGAGCAGTGGGACGAGGTCATCACCACCGACCTCAAAGGCTGTTTCAACTACATCCGCGCCGTAGTGCCCATCTTCAGAGCGCAGAAAGCAGGCAAGATCGTCAACATCACTTCCATCAACGGCCTGCGGGGCAAGTTCGGCCAGACCAACTACTCGGCGGCCAAGGCCGGGGTCATCGGCCTGACCAAGGCCCTGGCCCGTGAATTAGGGCGCTCCAACGTAAACGTCAACGCCGTAGCCCCCGGCCTCATCGAGACCGACATGGTGAAAGAGGCCCCGGAGAAGGTCAAAGAGATGGCTTTGGCCGAGATTGTCCTGGGGCGACTGGGCAAGCCGGAGGAAGTGGCCTACGTGGTCACCTTCCTCTGCACCGAAAAAGCCCGCCACATCACCGGCGAAGTCATCACGGTGGATGGGGGGCAATACATCTAGCGAATAGCGAATAGCGAATGGCGAATGGCGAATAGCGAATGGCGAATAGCGGATAGCAAAAGGGTAGACGAAGATGCCGAGAGCACCCACTATTGAGGAAGTGAGAGAGGCCCTGCTGTCTCTGGGCGATGAACTCCAGGAAGCTGAGGCCGTGGGCATATTTGGCTCCCTGGTCAGGGGCGATCCATCCCCTACCAGCGACATAGATATATTCGTGGTGGTGAAAGAGAATGGGAACGGGAAGAAGTGCCTCGAGGTGGACGATTTATGGTGGCGCAGAATCAGGGATGCCCTCAAAAAGTTTCAAAGGGATGTGACAGTCCTGGTGTATTCGACTGAGGGGCTGCGGAAAATCTCTAATTGGTACGTCCTGCGTTTGGCCAGCGATGGGATTCTGATCTTCGACCAGGGAGGTATAAGGGAGCTTTTCGATGAGATTCTGAAGACGGCGAGGAAAGCCGGTCTGAGGCAGGTAAGGAGGGGCAAGCACTGGGTTTGGAGCGCACCCGATCTGAAATTGGGTGAGGTTCTAGAGCTAGAGGTGAAATGAGAAATCTCTCCGAAGTAGAAATTAGACTCCTTGCTGATGATGCAGAAGTAGCTGCCCCGTGGCATGCCCGTTCAACTTATGGAATGAGAAGCAAGGATGGAACCTGGCTGCCGGCAGTGGACGTTTGCACTCAGGAAACGGCCGCAGACCTGCTGAAAAGGGCCGGCAGATCATACAAAACGGCGGTCAGGTTCTCCCGCCATTTGGGGCTGGGTAAAGGAGGTTCAGTCAATGGCTTTAAGGCTGAAGGAAACCCGACAAGCGACCCCTGAGGAGCATGAGCGATTCATGCAGG
>JAOZOT010000106.1 GCA_029933115.1 Anaerolineae bacterium
GGCTGGCCTTGTCCGAGGAAGGTCGCTTGCGCCTCTACCAGGCCGACACTCTGGCTCCCGTCGCCCTGCCCCGCGAGATCGAGGCTAATAAGCTGGCTTTCTCTCCCGACGGCAGCCTCCTGGCCGCCACCCGTTTCGAGGGAACCGCCGCGGTCCGAATTGACCTGTGGCGGGTGGCCGATTGGAGTCTGGTCCGCACCCTGGAAGGTCACTCCCGGGTCATCATGGCCTTGGCTTTCAGCCCCGATGGTCGGTTTCTGGCCAGCGGCTCGATGGAGGCCGACGTGCGGGTGTGGGATGTGGCGAGTGGAAAGCTGGCCCAGGACCTCAAGGCAATGTACCAAGGGGTGCATCCGCCGGCGGTCTTTAGCGTGGCCTTCAGCTCCGATGGACAGCAGGTGATAGCCGGGCTGTACGGCGGCTCGGTCCAGGGCTGGCAGGTGAGCGATGGGACGCAGACTATTCACTTCAAAACTTCGACCTCCGAGGTCAGCAGCCTCTTTGTCTGGCCGGATGGTCGGATTTGGACCTTGTCTTCCCGCTCGATGGACGCCTGGCAACCGGATGGGTCCCACCTGGGAGGCATGGAGAGTCAGCGTCTCATCTCCGGTGGTGCTCTGAACCGGGACAAGCAGGTGCTGGCGACGTTCGGCCAGGAAGGTGTCGAGTTTTGGGACCTGGCTCATTACCAGTTCCTCTCCTGGCTGGACATCGGGTTTGTGGGGCAGCTTGCTTTCAGCCCAGATGGTAGCTCTCTGGCGACTCTTGGGGAGGGCCAGAGCCTGCGATTGTGGAGGGTGAAGAGCGAGGAGAGCACAGTCCCCGTCACCGATCACTTTACCCAGGTGTGGCAAAAGCTGGAGGATGCCGAGAACCTGTTGGGGCAGGCCGTTGGGCCGGCCGTGACCGCCAACCTGGTGATCCAACACTTCCAGCACGGCCTGATGCTGGGCGGCTGGCGGGATGACCAGGGCCAATCGTGGGTGCACGTGGTCATCTACGGCCCGGCGGATGATACTACATCTGGTCAGGAATGGTACATGTTGGAGGATACCTGGCAGCCCGGCGCCCCCGAATATTCGTGCGCCGAGGCCAAGCCGCCCTACGGCCCCCGGGGTAGCCTGGGAGCGGTCTGGTGTGAGTACGACTACCCTCGCAACGCCCTGGGCAGCCCGCTGGCAGAGGAAAGAACCGCGTCGGGCAGCTACCAGGAATTCCAGACCGGTCGGATGCTCTGGTTCCCCGGCGAAGGCGTCTGGGCTCTATCCAGCAAAGGGGAGTGGCGTTTCAAGCCGGTGGAGTAATACTACCGGGCACTCAGACGGGGAGGAAAAGCAGTATGATTGAATCCTACAAGTTTGGGCGCATCGTCATCAGAGGCAAAAAATATACCACCGACGTGATCATCTACCCTGACCGCGTGGAGGACAATTGGTGGCGAGAGGAGGGGCATTACTTGAACCCCGTGGACTTGTGGGCGGTTGTTCAGGCCAAGCCCGAAGTGCTGGTGGTGGGCACGGGCTACTCTGGTTTGATGCGGATCTCCCCTGAAACCGAAAAGCATCTGCGCGAGCACGGCATCAGGCTCATCGCTGAGCGCACGAGCGAGGCCGTCCGCGTTTACAACCAGCTCTGCCGGTCAACCCGGGTGATAGCTGCTCTACATCTAACGTGCTGAACGGTTGTAACCTACATGCAACCTTCATGCTTTATTTAGATGATTTATGGTATAATAAAAATGGTTACATGGAGGGGCGCGCCTCAAATTTTACCTTATCCGAAAGCCGCTGTGATGGGCACGGCGGCTATACTTTTGGAGTCAACGCGGGGAGGCTGCCCCCTTTTTAATAAGAGTACAAATGATGCCGGTCCTTCTCCACCCTGAAGCTTGTCAAGACGGCTGAAACCTGGTATAATTTCGTACAGTCCTATCAGGCGGATGTTTTTATCATAGACCATTGGGAGATTCCACCCCTGATGATTCGGTTGAAGACTCAGACGGCGGAGTACTGGCAAGAGAGTCTGGCCATTGATGACCAGGACCTCGAACACCTTTATGGTTTGATCCTGGAAAGGGGCGTACCCCAGACTCTCGACCAGTTGACCCAGGCTTTGATGGAATGGAGATGTCAGAGGGAAGAAGCTGCCATCAAAGCCAAACTGGAGAAAGGGGAGCCCTACCGTCCCAGGGACAGCTACGAGACAGGCCAGAAAATTGTCTTCCCGGCTCTGGATTATGCCCTGGCCACCGTCACAGGAATACGGCCTGGCTACAATCCCCAATACGAGCCCTTCAAAGTCATCCAGGTACGTTTCGAGGGCGAGGAGGGGATAAGAGAGTTCGCGGCCGAATTCAACCATCCCCACACCTTGAACGTTGAGGGAGATGGCAGCGAACTGCTTGCAGATAGGCTGTCTCCAGACGAACTTTATGCCACCTACGGCTCGTGGGTCAGGCGAAGGCTGGAGGAGCGTTTACAGGCCAGCACCGGTTGGGAGTTTGTGAACTTTGGGGACGAGTGGTTCTTAAAAGGGCTCATGGCCGACATTCACGTAGGGCACCTCAACATCGCCGAGGCTGCCCTTGATGTCAACGGCGATCCCATGCCTCCCGAGGAACTGCTGAAGGTGCTGGACCTCTCCACCGACCTCGCTCAGTCTGCTCAACTCTTCTCTCTAAACTATGCTCTGCGAGGCGACGACCGCTTCGACGATGTGGGGACCGATGATAACATCCTGTGGTTCCTCCGCCGCCTGGAGCCACCTGAGGCCATTCATCCGCCCAGACGTTTGCAATACACGCCCCAGCCCTATAATCGAGAAAAGATTTCTGCTGAGCTACTGGAACTGGAACGCGAGATCGAGGACGAGGCCACCGAGCCGGCTATTTTCAGCCTGTACCCCCAACAACCTATCTACACGGCCATCTTTACCTTGACATATCCTCATTATCGTGTGGGTACTATACCTCTGACCCCAAGGCTTGCCGCTCTCTTTCCCAGAAGCAGCACCCAGCGCACCCGGATAACTATCATAGATGGTCGCAGTGGTCAGAAGATGACGGGCTGGGTTGTCCATCAGCACAAATATGTCTACGGCTTAGACAAGTGGTACAAGGAACACGACATACCGGTCGGCGCTTACGTAAAGATAGAACGGACAAAGGACCCGCTTACTTTCATCATCAACTATGAACCGCGTCGGATGAAGCGGGAATGGATACGGGTCGCCAAAGTCGTAGAGGGCAAACTGACTTTTGAAATGCAAAAGCGGCCCATCGGCTGTCAGTACGATGAACTGATGGTCATGGGCGAAGATAAACCGGTCGAGGTGGACAGCCTCTGGGTAGCCTCTGAGGAAACGGAGAAACCTATTCTCGAAGTCATCCGTGAAGTCTTCCCCGAACTGGCCAAGCTCAGCCCACAGGGCACAGTCCACGCCAAGACCCTCTACAGTGCCGTCAATGTGCTCAGGCGTTGCCCACCAGGCCCCATCTTTGCCGAACTTTGCACCCAGGACTGTTTCAATCCTATGGGCAGTGGGTACTGGACGATGACAGGGTGAGGGGTGAATAGTCAATCCAATGGGCAAATGGGTTAAACCCGACATCAACACCAAATTCCATATTGACTTTGAGTGGTGGCGTAAGAAAGGCCGAGATTTTCGCATCCACCTGCGGAGCCATCTCTGCCCTGAGTGTCAGGAGGTTTACGCCAACCATTTGGAGGCAGAAGAGATTGACTGGGTTGATCCAGAGACGGCCGAAGTGACAAAAGTTGACGGTCTCTGGCAATGCCTGCGCACCCATTGCAGCCAACTGCCTGATTACATCACTGAAAAAACCCCCCTGACTGCTTCTGTCTTCCGCCTTTTGCTGGCCAATGGTAACACTCCTCTGTCCCCGGTCGAAATGCATCGCATCCTGGGCAAGCAGACGCCCGAGGTCATCCTGCGCACGCTGAGCGGCAGACGAATCTACGAGGGCATCAAGCCGGTCCCCCCAGAAGAAGAGAAGCCACAGTAGATTGCGGTAAGTGCGTCGCACCTTGTGGACTGAAACAAAAAGCCCATCCGTCGTGGATGGGCTTTTGCATTGCGTGATTCAGATCATTCACAGAAACTGCTCGATGTAGCGGTAATTCGGCGTAAGCTGCCCGTGGTAGGCGATGACGGCCCTCTTGATCTCCGGTGGAAGGTCTAGTTGCTCGAAGGGCACCGAAAAGTCGGCCTTGGCAATGGCCGGGATGAACTCTCTGAGCACCCTGCTGAAGTCCACCGAGGCGTCCCGAGGCAACTCGCTGGGCAGGATGTCCACCGCCATCACCACCGGCCCCTCTCCCTCGTAACCGTCGGTTGCCTCACCGGTGAAGGGATTGTAGACAAAGACGGGCTCATCCGGCTCGGTGGAGCGGACCGTACACTCGATGGCTCCCTCGATGTCGCAACTGATGTCACCGATGACCCGTAGACGGGGCTTGCCTGCACCATACAGTTGTTTGAGATACTCTTTGGTGACGAGCCGGGGGTATTTTTCCTCCCAGTAGATGCAGTTCACGATCACCGTCAGGTAGGGCACATAGCTTTCGAACTTGCCCCGATACTTTTCGGGGTGCTCGTAGAAATCCTGCAACTCGAAGCGATCCTCAGGGGAGATAGGCTCCACCGTGTGCTCCTCTCTGAACACCACTTTGTAGATGACGTTCGCCGCATAGTCTGAACCTTCAACGAGAGGAGCGATCTCCTGAGGCTCTATCTCCTCAACAGGCAGCAGGTCAAGGATCTCCCAGACTCCGTGAGCGACGTTTCCATACCCGGCCACGCCACAGACTAAGGGGGTCACTGCTTCGGGGAGACCCTCGCGCTTGATTTCCTCGCCCAACCTGGAGATAGCTTCCTTGGCCTCTGTCAGATCTTTGTACTCATAGGCGTGCCCAAGCTGGCTGAAGGGGTTGGGAATCCCTTCCCAGTCCAGGCGCTTCCCCAGAGCCCAAAAGGTCTCAATCATCCCGGCGATGCCAGCGTGCCGCCCGAAGAAGATCAGGCGGCGGCCTTTCTCGTCGGTCACTTTTTCGTAATCAATGAGGTTACACCCCAGCTCTAGCATTTTCTTGAGCATGGGCATGTTGTAGGGTTGGCCCTTGATAACGTGGGCGAAAAAGACATAGGTCTTCCCCGGCTCGAAAAAGTCCAGCGGTATCTCTTTCACGGCAAAGATGATGGGGCAAGGGGAGAGATCCTCTTGCACAACGGCCCCCGCCTGGGCGAACTCTTCTTCTGAAAAGACCCGGATGGGAGAAGGCTGCACCCAGACTTCTATGCCGTGCTCCTCCCTGAGCCTCTTGGCGTCCTCAGGGGTCACGGGGACACGGCGCTCCCAGCGACTTTTGTCCTCTCGACGAATTCCAATACATGTCTTCATAACCGTTCTCCTTTACTTTAATTTTTCCTCTCCACCGAAATCCCGATACGCTGATAGCCCAGAAAGCACTTCTTCGTCTTCAGCGCTCAGTTCATCTTTGACCATCTTGACCAGATAAACAGCCAGACCAGGGCCGATCATGAACCCCTGTCCGCACATCCCAACGGCGTTGATGTAACCCTCCAGCTCCCTTACCTTGCCTACGATGGGTGAACCGTCGGGCGTCATGGGGTACAGCCCCCGCCAGACCCTTCTCACCCTGAGGTTGGCCAGCCTGGGCATGAGGTCAATTATCCGCCTGGCAGCCATGGGCAGAAACACCGAGGTCTCTCGTGTGTCCTCCCCCCAGATATTGGGCCTGGGGGTGATGCAGAAGACGATTTGGTTGGTGTAGTGCTGGTAAAAGTAGCAGTTGGCCGAGCCCTCGGCCGGCCTGATGTCTACGACCATAGGCCCCAGGAAACGCTCCACCGGCTCTGTGATGCCCGCTTCGTGGGAGTCAGGCCGCACCGGCACATCCAGCCCGGCCAGATTGGCCACCTTTCTGGCCCAGGGACCGGCGGCGTTGATGACGCAACCTGTGCTGTATTCGCCCTTCGTGGTCTTGACCCCCCGGACTCTGCCTGCTTTGACCATGATGTCCGTCACTTCCTCGCCGAAGTGGAACTCGGCCCCCCGCTCCTTAGCCCTGTGATAGAAGGCGTGGACGGCCAGGAGGGGGCAGGCACTACCATCGCCGGGGCTGAAAGTGCCCCCTCGCAGTCCCTCCCGGTTGAGATCGGGTATCACCTCCAGCAACTCGTCCCTGCTCAGCCAGTTGATGTTCAGGCCGTACTGTTTCTGAAGCTCAATCAGCCCCTTCAGAGTCTTTTCATCTTGCTCCCGGTAGGCCACAAAGCTGTAGCCGCCCTGGACCCAGCCGATGTGGTCGCCGTACTCTTCCTCCCAGGTGGAGAAAATTTCTATGCTTTTCAGACAGATGCTGATCTTGGCCCTGTCGGAGTGGGTGGCCCGGATGCCCCCAATGGCCGCTTTGTTGGCACCCTGGCCCACGCTGGCCAGCTTGTCAATGACCAGGGTGCGGATTCCCTCTTGAGCCAGGAAGAAAGCAGTCGGCGTGCCGATGCTTCCGGCTCCGACGATGACCACGTCAAAGCTCCTTGTCATGGCTGTCTCCTTCCACCTTGCAGAAGACTTTCAGAGGCACCTCCATGAAAAGTGGTCGGTGCACGTTCTCCACGATTTCACTCTCTGGGATGCCTTCTTCTCTGAATATCCTTTTGATGAGATTGGCACAGGTCTTGGCTCCGCAGGCCCCCATCATGGCCCGGGTGGGGAACTTGAGAGCGTTCATGTCCGTAAAACCCTCTCTGATGAAGTGCCTGATCTCGCCGGCAGTGACTCGCTCACAGCGACAGATGATCACGTCATCGGTGAGCCTCTCCACATAGTGGTCCATGGGCTCTGTAACCCGCTCCTCCTGGATGCGGATGCCGGCGATCCTTTTAGCAATCTCTCTGGGAGCCTTCACCCCAATCAGGATGGTCCTGTCGTTGGCCTTGACGTTCCTCACCCTGACCACTTCCACGTTGCCCAGGACCTGCCCCTCCATGTCCAGGACAGTGACCACATCACCCACAGCGATGGTGTCCTCCAGAAACTCGTAGGGGATGGTCACGGTGGGATAGTCGGGATCCTTGCGGTAGTCCACCAGGGTGATGGCCAGGCCCGGACAGATGGCCACGCAGCGCGCACATCCGGTACATTCACCTCCTGTGTAGCGGGGCAACTTCCGGATGTCATCTCCTTCGATCACGATGCATTCCTGGGGGCAGACCGAGACGCAAGGGTCGCAGGGGATCTCTTGGACGCAGTGCAGCACGGGGAACACCCCTTCGTCCTTTTCCGGCAGAGATTCGGCGCCGGTCTCTCCTGGCTTCGATTTCAGGACCTCGGCTGTCCTGAGCCAATCGGGCGGAATCTCCCCCACCTCCCGGCCCAGTTCCCTGGCGATTTCCAGCCCCCTGATCTTGCCTGTGAACATGGCCGCCGAGGCCTCGGCGATCTCTTCGGCGTCACCGGCGGCGTAGGCCACCATCCCAAATTCCCTGGCCTTTCGGTAGAACTCGTCCACCGGATCGAGGCCCACGGCGATCAGAACGGTATCACATTCAAAGGACTTTTCCGTGCCCGGAATCGGCTTAAAGTTTTCGTCCACCTGGGCGATGGTCACCGATTCCACGCCGTCCTGGCCGTTGGCGCTGATGATGGTGTGGGAGGTGTAGATGGGCACCCCGAAGCGGGCCAGTTTGTCCTGGTGGACTTTGTAGCCGCCGCATTGGGGCATCACTTCCGCCAGGCCCACCACGGCGATGCCGGCCTGGAGGGCGTGGTAGCCGGCGATGAGGCCCACGTTCCCTCCGCCGACGATGAACAGCTTCTCGGTCGGCCTGACCAGGTCCCTGTTGACCAGGGTCTGGAAGGCTCCGGCCCCGTAGACCCCGGGCAGGGTGTTGCCCTTGAAAGCCAGCGACTTTTCCCGTGCTCCGGCGGCTACCAGCAGGACGTCAGGTCGTATGAGCACGTACTCTTTTCCGTCCCGCACCACACCGACCTTCTGGTCGCTGAAGACGGCCACGGCCGCAGTGTTGAGCCAGCAGGCGACGCTTTCGTATTGTTGGAGTTCCTGCTCCAGCCTGGTGGCGATGTCAATGCCCCGCGTGCCTGCGTAGCAAGCCTCTATGGAGCCGAAGAATTTGTGGGTTTGCAGGACCAGCTTGCCGCCCAGCCGGTGCTTGTCGTCAACGATGAGGGTCCTCACGCCCAGCCTGCCCAACTCAATGGCCGCCGAGAGGCCCGCCGGTCCACCGCCGATGATGAGGCACTCCACCTCTATTTCCTCGATGTCGCCGAACCTGGGGACCTCTTCCACTGGCGGCAACTTTGGGTCCCCGTCAACGGGTTCGACCCTCACCCCGGGCGTCACCTGCACCATGCACGACTTGACCGGCAACCCGTCGGCGATGACCATGCACTGGGCGCATTGGCCATTGGCGCAGAAGATGCCCTGGGGTGCACCGTCTTTCTTGTGATGGCCGAAGATTCTGATGCCGTTGGCGAAAAGGGCCGAGGCGATGGTCTCGCCCTCTCTCGCCAGAAGCTTTTTCCCTTTCCAGTAGAACTCGATAGCCTCTCGCCCGTCTACTGGAAGTATGGGGTGTTTCTGGATTCTGTAACCGTCTCTCATTTTGTTAATTCTCCTTGATCCAAAGAGAGTGATGTGCCAGATTCAATCACAGGCTCTTGACAGATGCCCCTTTTATGGTGTATAATATAAGTGAAAGATGGATCGGGGGTATCCCGGTCGCAAAGCGCGGGCCTGCTATGGCTCGCGTTTTGTTTTGGCTTCCCAAAGCAGATAGTGTTCGAAAGCAGGCTGGGGGAAGATTTTCAGTCCATAGCCCAAGATGCTTCCTCGCTGATGACGAGAGGTAGAGTAAGGTGCTGCATCAATCTTCTCGTAAATGACATCGAACGCCTTTTGCTCCACCTGAGGACGCAGCACTTTGGCCGCAATGGGATAGGCTACCAGATCGGCTACTTGTAATCCGACGATGTTCTTCGCTTTCTTCTCCATCCACAGCCCTGTAACATTGCTCAGGTCTTGCTGATAAAATGTGCCTGAACTTCGCAGCCGCTGATATTCGGCCTTGAGCAACTGATCTGGCTGCCTCCCCCGCGACTCTGCCAAGATATATCCTGTGGCACTGGCACCTTGCCGACGCATCAGCAGGGAGTAGCGCTCCAAGATGAACTCCAACGAAAGATGATAGGGATGACGAGCTTGGTCGCCATATTTGCTAAGGTGAGCCCACTTTAGGATTACCGCTGCCAGAATGGTAAAATCCAGCGTCCGCATCAGGTCATTCAGAGCAGCGTAGAACTCGTCTCGTTTCTTCACATCCCCGAGAAAAACAAATGGTCCCTGGTGCTTACGAATGTCTCGTGAATGTAGGATAATATCTGTAGTGCCCCAGAAGCGCTTCTTGAACGCATCTACCTTGGGTCTAACAACTTGATGGTAGTAGCGCCGCTCGAAAATGCACCCCACCAGACAGAAGATAGGAAAGCTGTGATCAATGCTATGAAGGTTGTGGTCGCCGCTCTCGTCCATGAACAGCACGTAATGCATCTGGATAGCCCTTTGGTGATGATACAAGTTTTACACCCTGTTCAGCCTCCGCTCCTGCATCACCGCCTGGGGCTCTTGGCCCCCCATGCCTGACCGCGTGTGCATCCTCGCCCCATCACTCCGCTATCCGCTCGTTAATCTCTCGCCCTAGTTCCGCAAATACATTAAGCGAGCCCAGGTCTCTGTGGTGATCGATTCTCATCATTAGCCAGCGTGCAGCAATGACTCGACCCAGTCGTCTATCTTGCTGAGCTCTTCCGC
>JAOZOT010000107.1:0-2473 GCA_029933115.1 Anaerolineae bacterium
GTACCTTATTGACTGTGCTTCCAAACCATGCTATAATCTTCCCAGGAGGTGAACCAGATGCCTGACACCACGTTCCGCTGCTACGTTTACAAGAAGTCAGAGGATCGTTACCTGGCTGACTGTCTTGACCTCACTCTTATGGGCGAGGGGGCAACAATGGACGAAGCTATTGCTGATTTAAGAGAAGTGATCCTCGGCTACCTTGAAGCAGTTAAAGCTAAAGGGTGGGAAAAGGATCTTGTTCCCCGCCGTGCGCCTTTGTACCGTTGGATAAGGTTCTATAAGCATCTTGTCCGACACATTCTGAAAGCCATCTTCACCCAACACTTTGATGGCTTCTTAGCCTACGAGGAACGCCCTGAGGGGGATCGCTTGGTCTATGCCTAGAAAATATCCACCTCTCACGCCCAGAGAAGTCATTGCGATCTTGCAAGCCAGAGGATTTGATTACGATCACAGTCGAGGTAGTCATGAGTACTATTCAGGCGTACTCAAAGGAAAGCGCCGTTTTGTAACCGTTGACAAGAGTTACAAGGAATTCGACATAGACCGCATCAAAGACATGATCGATCAATCAGGCATGACCCGCGAGGAGTTCTACGGCAGCACCAGAAGAACAGCTAAGAAAATAAACCTCATAGCCCCAAAGTACCCTGTTCCCCTCAAGTAACCTTCCCAATCTCTCTCTACCCCTTCACCTTGTAGATCTTCACTTCTTTGTTAGAGTACGGCACCGTCAAATAGCCTTCCTCGACCATCCGATCAAATTTGGCCAGACCGATGGCATCGTAAATGGTGCGTTCCAGCTTGCCGACATAAATGTAAGAAATGTCCAGGCTGCGAATGAGTTCCAGAGCGCGTCCGATGTCACTTGTGGTGTAAAATTCCCTGACCTCGCCATCCCGCCGGCCAACCTGCCAACTGTAGCGTTGCTCGCCCTCGTGTTGAGCCCCTAGCAGACTCGGCAGGCCGGTGTAGGAGGCCACCCGCGACCCGCCTTCCCGGTAATAGGGCAAAGCGGCCTCAGCGATGACGGGAGTGCCTTTGACGTGAGCCAACAGCCACTGGATGGCCTCATAGTCGTACTTCAATTCGATGCGGTTGCTGCTGTCAGGCCAGGCGTAGGAACCGACAGTCATGTAGGCCATGCCATCCAGGGTGCCGATGGGCGGTCTCTCTCCAGGAAAGCGGTCTCTGACTCGTTGAGGCGTGCCCAGGAGAGGATACACGCAGGCAGAGAAGAGCAGGGCGAGGAAAAGCCCCTTCCAGGCACAGCGCAGCGCTTTTGAGCGCCAACACCCTAGATTGGCCCACAGCCGAGGCAGAGCCACCGCTGCCGCCAGCCCAAAAAGCACCCAGACCTGGATGTAAAACTTGAAAATGGTGTTCATACGCCGATGGTCGCCCCCCTGGAGGAAATCCTTCAAATAGAATAACTCGCAGCCTACCAGAACGAGGAAACCGGTGAAGACCAGGAAATAGGTGAACAACTCTTCTGGGGAAGCCTCGCGGTACAAAAGAAGCAGTGCAGCCAAGACGAGGGGTGGAACCAACAAAACCAGTACCCAATAGCCAAGCAGAGCCAACCCGGCCACCACAATCAGCACAACGCCCAAAGAATACACGCCAAAGAGGTAACCCACAGTTTGTCTACGCACCAGCGCCTCGTAGAGCTCGCTCAAATGGGGCAGGGTCTCCCAGCGCCTTACCACCAAACGCAGGAAGCGCAGGAGGCCTGATCTGGACCGCTGCCGCAGCAACTCGGTCAGTAGAAAAGTGATGAGCACAAAGAGGAAAAAGCCCCAGATGGTGATAAAAGCCCAAAAGTCTGTCCGCCCCTTGACCAGTCCCACTCCGACGTGCAGGGCTTTGTAGTGTTGGAAAAATGGCCAGTAAAGAACCAGACTCAGGCTGCCTGTCAGAATAGCAAGACCAACCACTCGCAGGAGATTGACGCGCCTCTCTTTCCACCGGCGGAGGAGAAAAGCACAGCCGATGATGCCCAGATAAGTGGGGAAATCCCAGGTGTTGATGACAGCCAGAGCCCCCAGGCAGAGGGGAATGACAGCCCAGCCGAGAAACCCCTCGAAAGTGCCCACTATTTTTGGAGAAGATACTACCCGCTGCCCTCTACTTCCGGCCACCACGTTAAAGGCCAGAGCTAAAAACAGGATGGTAAAAGGAATACCGATCATGTGGGGGTGCAAGTCGGCGAACAAGAAACTGAAGTAGGGGAACTCGTTGATAGTGAAAGGTATAACCCGGGTAGGATCCCAGTAGTCGAAAGCCGGCAGAGGATAGCCTGAGAGGACTTTGATGAGGCCGGGCACAAGACGGACCAGCCCTTCCAGGCCGGGGATAGTGCTGTGAAAGCTGCTGCCGCCCAGATCACCTATTTTCTTCACCATCTGCACCATGCCGTCCAGATTGCCCAGCACAGCGACGAACAAGGAGCCAACAAGCCCCCAATAAA
>JAOZOT010000107.1:2573-9865 GCA_029933115.1 Anaerolineae bacterium
TAGACCACGCAAAAAGCCCCTCCCACCGTCAAAGCAAACAGCGTCGGCACCGCCAAGTTGAAAGCCACCGAAGGCTTGACACCCGTCAATTTGACCATGATGGATACGATGAACTGGCCGTAGTAGTAGTAATTAATGTAGCCACCGGCAAAGTAAGGGTCGTAGGGAGGGAAATAGGGGCTTTTGAGGATAGCGTTGAGGAAGGCGAACTCCATCATCTTCTCGCCCCCAGTCCACGGTTGCCACAAGTCAGGATTCAGCAGACGGATACCTACAAAGCTCAGGAAAGCAAAAGCGAAGAGGAGTTCGTTGACCACAATCAAATGGACTTGAGCCCGGCAGAAAGCCATCACCTGGCCTCTGTTCCTGAAGAAAAGGTAGAGGGAAAGGCTCAAGAGGAGAAAAAGGGCCAACAAAATGGTCGGCAGACTGTTGGTGAGGAGACGTAAACTGGCTGCCAGCCAGGTCAGGTAGGCCACGAACAACAGGCCCAGGCTCCTGGCCAGGATATAGCCCCGGTCGCTCAGATTGCGGAAGACGGCGAAAGTCAGAGG
This sequence comes from Anaerolineae bacterium, assembly GCA_029933115.1. GTDB lineage: Bacteria > Chloroflexota > Anaerolineae > E26-bin7 > E26-bin7 > E26-bin7. Next base: position 3,128 of record JAOZOT010000107.1, read on the forward strand.
CCAAGCCACCAACCCCAGCAACTCGATGACCACCCACCACACGACCACAGCCAATAGGTGATGACGGCTGGCCACCTTATTCCAGCGAAAGTCGTCAATGACGGGCAACTCATCCACCGGCCTATCCAGCAACAGTGTCTTGCTTTCTTGCTCCCCCCCTGATGCGGGCTCTGCTTTCAGGCGAGACAGCAACCCCAAGATTCTGGACAACAGACCGGGTTTCAGTTCCCACTTCGGCTCGATATCCAGCGCCTCTGCAAAAAGGGCATCGAACTCCTCAGCAGATAGCCGGCGCTCCTTCCTGAAGATCAAAGGCTTGGGGTGATCATAGACGGTAAAACTCTCGTCGGCGTCATCGTCAACAATGGTCCAACCCAGCAGACCGGGGTAGGAGGTGAAAGCCCTCTCCAGATGGAAGCCCAACTTTTCAGCGAAGAGGAGCTCATAGTAGCGAGTAGAAATGGGATAACGCTGCGGCAAACGAGGGATGGAGCGGTAGAGGCGATTGCTGGCCAGGATGATGTAGTCGGCCTGAGATAATATGTCCTTGAGCAAGGCATATTTATCCGGGGTGTCAGGCTCGTACATCGGCAAAGTCAGATGATGATAGCCGTGGGCGCCACTGTTCTGACCCTTGCCAGGCAAAGATTTGGGTAACCTGTCGTCCCAATGCTCGTTGGCAATAGTCGAGCCATCAGGCACATGGGCATAGATCCAACGCGAAGCTTCAAGCCAGGTGTGCGGGCGGGAGTAGATGCTGACGAAGGCCAGAGAATAGACAATGGAAGAGATGAGCACCACACCAGAGATAAGACACAATGCGCGTCTGGCGCCGCGGAACGTGAAACGTGAAGCGTGAGGGGTGAGAAGCAATCTCGCCCCCATCAGTGAGAGGAAAGGCGTGATGGGCAACATATAACGCATGAATTTGACCATAAAGCTGCCGGTAATCAAAAAGTAGGGCCCCACCCAGGAGAGGACGACCCATTCCTCACCTCGACACCGGCGGCGGGCAGCCTGCCAGAGGAAATGTGCAAAGCCGGCAAAGGCCACCAGGCCCAGAGGCCACCCCATCCCCCAACGCAACTGCTGCTCGATGTGATAGACGTAAGGCAGCGTGCCCCGGTACTGGCGGGTGAAAGGCCAGTCGTTAACGCCCCGCACCATGTTCCCTTGCTGCTTCACCTGCTCCAGATAGGCCCCAAAGTCCAGAATGGCAAAAGGGGAAGTGACGGCAAAAGCCAGAGCCGCTGCCAACAGGCTGATCAGCAAAAGAGCAAACGCTCGCCCCAGGCCGTAGGCCAACCCCTGATCCCTGACCTCTGAGGGCTGACTCTCCGCCCCCCCCTTTCCGTTTAAGAGCCTGACCCCACACGCTACCGCCAAGGTCAGGAGGATGGGCATGGCGCTGAATTTGGAAGCCACTGCCAGGCCGGCGGCTCCACCGGCCATAACTGCACTGAACCAGTCACCCTTCTGAGACAGCCTCACTGCGCCGTAGACGGTCAACACAGCGAAAAAAGTAGTCACCACATCGAAAGCGCAAAAATGGGACAACTGAATGTGCATGACGGTGAAGGCAACAAAAGCTGCTCCCAACAACCCCACTCGTTTGTCATAGATGTGCTTCCCCAGGAGGAAAACCAGATAGATGATGCCCAGATCGGCGAAGGCCGAGATGACGCGGCCCACCAGGTTGATGTGACTGTAGTCAGCCATAAGGGCCAACTCACCCACCGCTTCAGCCAGGGCGGGGTGGGCTGAGAGATACCGGGCCAAGGGAGCAAGGTGGGTCACCAAGTTGGCCACGAGAACCAACAGGTATAGGGGAAGGTGGCCGTAGGCGTAGTTGCGGGGAGTGTTGTCCCGAGGGATCCAGAGGGGGTTGAGAGTAGACCGGCGAGGATCGAGGATGTCTTTGAAATTTTCGGGCCAAGCGATGTCCGAAGCGACCATAGAGATCCAGCGCTCGTCAGGGTGGACGTGCTGGAAATCGTCCCAATTGACGTTGTACAGGCGTAAAGCAGCAGCGCTGAGCAGCACCACTGCCAAAGCCAACTCAACCCAACTCCTCTTCAGAGCGTTCACAAGCCGCCGCAAGTGAAAAACCCTCCTCGCGTCCGCATTAAAGAACTCCTCCAGAGACTTCTCATAGATATTTTATCATCTTTATCTCTTTATGGCAAGTAAACTGTGGAGTCACCTCAAACACACAGATGTCCCCGCCTATGCAAAACGGGGACATCGCTATCTCCCCTTCTATTGGAGCCGTAGGGGACGAGTGCGCAGACGGACGCCTCTACCTTCTCGCCAAAAAAGCAAAGAGCGCCACCCCCAGCAAACAGGCACCTCCCACCGAACCGTACATGACCTGGTAGCCCCAGATTTGGGCCACCCAGCCCAGTAGATAGGAGCCCAACCCGATGCCCAGGTCGAAACTGCCGTAGGCAATGCTCATGGCCATGCCTCGTATCGCCGCAGGCACCCTGTCTACCATCAAAGCGTTCAGCGTGGCCCGCGCCCCTCCAAAGCCCAGGCCATAAAGGACCGCCACTCCCAGAAGCAAAGGGAGGGTGTGCACCGCAGCCAGCACAGGAAAAGAGAAGGCCAGCAGGACCATGGCCGGCACAATCACCTGAAACCTTCCCACCAAATCGGACACACGCCCTGCCAGGACTTGAGCAGCGATAAGGGTCAGACCGTAGACGGTGAAAAAGAGCCCTGGGTTTTCTATGCCCCGTTTGATAGCAAAGAGGGGCAAAAAGGTGATGATGGACCCATAGGTCATGGACAGCACTCCCATAGCTACAGAAGGCACCCAGACACCGCGCCGCCGAACAACTTGGAAGAACGCACCTTCGCTTTTCTCGCCGCCATCGTCATTACAGTCCGTTGACTGGGGCTCGGTAATGAAGAAAGCCGTGACCAAGCTCAAAGCAGCTATAAAGGCAGAGAGAACAAAAATGGTGACGAATCCCTTTGACTTCAGCAGGCTGGCGCCTATAGCGGGGGCGGTCATCAAAGCCACGGGCATGGCCGCAGCACTCAAACCAATGGCCTCACCACGCCGTCCGGCAGGGGCCAGGGCAGCGATGATGATGATATAGGCTGTGCTGGTAGCCGATATGCCAAAGCCGTGGAGGAACCGTGCCACCAGCAAAGCAGGCACAGAGTGGGAGACAGTGTAAAGCAAGGGGCCAATGGTAAAGATCAACGAGCCAAGAAGTAGACTGGGTTTACCGCCCAGCCTGTCCACCAATCGTCCCACGTGAGGTCGCGCCAGAATGGCGGCCACAGCAAAGATCCCCATTACCAATCCGACCTGCGACGGGTCTCCGCCGACCCGCTCCACGTAAAGAGGCAAAGGCACCATAAGCAGGTGCATACTGGCGAAAAGCAGGAAATTGTTCAGCATGGTCAGGAAGAAACTGATGGAATATCCGGCGACTTTTATCACACCAGCCTCTCCAGGATTTCATCTTGGCGGGCCCACATCTCGGCCCTTTCCGCCTCATCAACGTGATCGTAACCCAGAAGGTGTAGGACCCCGTGCACCGCCAGCAGGGCCAGTTCGCGGTCTACGGAGTGGCCATATTCCTCAGCCTGGGCCAGGGCACGAGGATAGGAAATGACGACATCACCCAGGTAGACTGGCTCCTCGGGAGCAGTCACAAAATCGCTTTCCTCTCCGCTGCCAAAGGCCAGTACGTCGGTAGGGGCGTCAACGTCACGGAATTGCCGGTTGAGTTCCCGCACAGCTTCGTCGTCGGTAACGACCACAGAGAGGGCGATTTCTCCCTCAACCCCTTCGCGGCGGAGGGCCTCGGCCGTGGCGCGACGCAACAAGTCCACATCAACCTTGCCGGCAAAAAGTGGCGCTACCTGCACATCAATCCGGTCTCCGACCTTCATGGGTTAGCCATCCTCCTGGGCCATTGGCTCCGGCTCTTTCAGAGCTCCTTCGGGGTATTTGATGCGAGGATGGAAAACCCCCTGCAAGATGCTGGTAAATGCTTCTCTGATCTTGTCCAGGTCACGCAGGGTCAGGTCGCTGTCGTCCAACTCTCCTCGCAGCAATCTATCATTGATGACCTTTCGCACCAACTCGTCAATCTCCTCGGCCGAGGTAGGGCGAGCGCTGCGCACAGCCGATTCACAGCCATCGGCCAACATCACGATGGCTACCTCTTTAGAGAGAGGGCGGGGGCCAGGATAGCGAAAGTCGTCCTCGTTCACCGTACCTGCGTCCCCCTCCTGCTGGCAAGCCCGTTTGTAGAAGTAACTGACCACTCCAAGACCGTGGTGCTGAGCGATGAACTCCTGGATCTTGCTTGGCAGGCGGTATTTCCTGGCCAGGTCCAGCCCATCCTTGGTATGGCTGAGGATGATTTGAGCGCTGGTTTTGGGGTCAAGACGGTCGTGGACATTGACTCCATCGGCCTGATTTTCAACGAAGAAATAGGGCCTGACGGTCTTGCCGATATCGTGATAGTAGGCTCCAACCCGGGCGAGGAGAGCGTCGGCCCCGATTTGCTCGGCCGCCTGTTCGGCCATGTTGCTGACCAAAAGGCTGTGATGATAAGTCCCCGGTGCTTTCAGCAACAACTGGCGCAACAAGGGGTGGGTGGGACGGGCCAACTCCATCAACCGCAAAGGGGTGATGATGTCGAAAACATTGCCCAGCAGGAAAAAGCCTCCCAGGGTCAAGATAGCCGAGAGGCCCCCGTTGCCGACGCTGGCCAGCCCCAACTGCACCATCCCCAAAAGGTCGAATTTCTGATCTGGCAGGCGAAAGGCCAGAATCACAGCCACATTGGCCAGAGCGGCGTAAGCACCGGCCCGCAGGAAGGCGTTCAGACTCTCCGCCCGCCAAAGGCTAAGGGAAGCGATAAGGCTACCCACGAGAGCGTAGGCCGTCAACTCCAGAGAACCACCGGCCATGAAGCCTATAATCAGGCTCAACACGATGGTCACGGCAATAGCTATCTGTGGGCCAAGGAGAACCATGAGCAGCATTGAGAGAGCAGCCGAGGGAAACAAATAGGGCAGGAGGGTGTGACCGGGCACCATCAACTTGGCAGCAAGAATGAAGAGAACAACCAGCAGGAATAGCAGAAAAGTATGACGCTGGTTGGCCCAAAAGTCTGAGCGAAGGCGCAGGAGATATAGGTCCAGAATAATGGTAACCGCCAAAACAAAAAGCACGGCGCTCATGATGTCTGGCCACTCGGTTTCGGGCTGACGCAATCCCAAAGCCGCGAGAGCTTCCAGGTCAAGAGGGTCAACGATGTCCCCCGCCCGCAGGACAACCTCACCTTCTTCCAGGACGCGAGCTACCGGCTCCACGCTCTCCCGGGCCAGACGTCTGTTCTCCTCTGTCTTCTCCTTGTTATAGAAACTATTGGCTTTGATAAAATTCTTCGCCAACTCGCTGACAATTTCGGCCTCTTCCTCAGAGAGGTCCAGGCTGACCTTGGTGGGCAAGACCCGCTTCGCCCCGGCCAACTGGCTCTCTCTTATCTCCTCACGCATGACCTGATCAATAACATAGATCACCTCATTGGAGACCTCTGACCACTCGCTTTCAGAGAGGAGGAGGAGGCGGTTGATGATCGCCGGTGGGAGATCGAGGTCTGGGATGGCAGCTATCCAATCGGCTTTGACTTCTGGGCTGGCGTAAGCATCGTGGCGGACAGAGTCAATGTAGTTCAAGACCTGGCGGGCTCTGGTGACCTGCTGGCGAGCGATGCGAGCATCGGGTGGATCGTAGGCGTCTTTTACGTCTGCCTCGGCCTTGGCCCGGGCCTCTTCGGTCAGAATCTGGCTGATGTAAGTCGTCTTGCGCGGAGCACGGATATCTACAGGGCTGACATCACCTTCCTCCAAGGTCACCTGCTTGGTGGGGAGGAATTGAAAAACCAGAATCAGGCTCACTACTATGGCGAACAACAGGCTCAAGAGAGTAGCCCGCAATGCTACCCTCCAGGTAAGAGCCTTTCTAGACGTAGAGGGTGACCCTAGATCGTGCTTGTTATCAGTCTCAACCGGCATTGACGAACCGCTCCCGGGACCAAGGTGTGACGCACTTGCACCAGATGAACATCGCCGCGAGTGCGTCGCACCTTCTGCTCCCTATCTCGAACAAAGGGAGCGCCTCAAGCGCTCCCAGGTGGCCAATACGGCGTCAGCTTCCCTCTCCGCTCTCGGATTTCCCGGTGAGACACGGGCTAATACCCATACCGGCCGGCTTCAAGCTGTCTTTGCCTTGCCGGTCAGAATCTCTCTCACCACCTGATTCACCAAACTGCCATCAGCTTTGCCTTTCAACTGAGACATCAGCCGACGCATCACCTCTCCCATTTGAGCCATGCTGGTAGCTCCCACCTCGGCTATGACTTGGCGGGCGGCGACTTCGATCTCGTCGCGGGACATTTGAGCGGGTAGATAGCTGAGGAGAATCTGCAATTCTTCCTCTTCCTGATCCACCAGGTCCTGACGCCCGGCTTTGGCAAATTCAGCCACCGATTCACGGCGCTGTTTGGCCTGCTTGGCAATGATGGCCAATACCTCGTCATCGTCCAACTCCTTGCCTCGCTCGATTTCGGCGTTGGCGATGGCCGCCCTTACCAGGCGGATGGTGGACTTGCGCCGCTCATCCCCCTGTCGCATGGCTTGTTTCAGATCCTCGATTAGTTTGTCTTTAAGACTCATCGTCACTCCAATCATTTTATTAACATT
>JAOZOT010000108.1:0-5747 GCA_029933115.1 Anaerolineae bacterium
AAAAGTGAGTAGCTCGCTTGCCCAGCTTCTCCGGCAGGCGTTGGCCATAAGTGTGGTAGATTTCTTCCGACACCAGTCGCAGGGCCGGGCTGTCGGGGACCTCGCATCCTGCCCATTCCAGCATCAGGCGGGCTGCTTCCCGACATTCGGCCACACGGCGGTTGTAATCTGTGCCCACCAGGGCCTCGTTGATCCCCGAATGGACCACCACAATCTCAAAGTCGTCACGCCGGAAAGGTGAATCAATCATCTGTACTTCCACTGACCGGCAATCCAGGTAGGTCAGGTGTTTTTCGTCGCTGAGGAGGATAACGGACTGATCCAGAATGCCGTTGTTCAGCCCAAGGTAGATGTTCTCTATGTACTGGTCCAGCCTGATATTCTCCAGGGGGGATACCTCTAAGCCGTTGGCTTGCTCCAAAGCCAGGAGGTAGGCTACCCCTACCGCAGCCGAAGAACTGAGGCCGCCGATGGGCATGTCTCCGTGGACGACGCCATAAATGCCATATTGGAGGTCGTACTTTTGCTGCAGGGCCACAACTGCACCGCGAACATAATTCCCCCAATCGCCCGGCACCCTGGCCGGTACATTGTCTAGGGGAAACTCTACCGGCGGGGAGAAGGTGGTGCTGCTGACCCAGACCTTGCCCTCTCTGTTGGGGGCAAAGGCCAGCAGGATGTTGCGGTCAATGGTCATGCCGGTGACCAAGCCCAGTTGGTGGTCTATATGAGCACCCAGGGGGCAGATGCGCAGCGGAGAGCAGACGACTTTTATTTCCTCCTCGTGAATGCCCCATCTCTCTTTCAATATCCCTGTGATCTGGTCTATCCTCTGTTGATCTTTGCCCATTCCTTCTTTTCCTCCAAGTGCTCTCATTATACCATAAGGGGCCAAAACTGTCAGCTTTGCTTCAATGCCAAGTCAGTGGTATAATTCTGAATGCCAGCGGCAGAGAAACTTTGGGGAGGACGTATGAGTACGATCTATGAGGCTATTCTCGAAGCCACACAGAGCGGGGACAGCGTCGCCCTGGCAACTATCGTCAGGGCCGGCGGCTCGACGCCCCGAGAAGTGGGAACCAAGATGCTGATCTATCCTGATGGCTCCATCGTGGACACCATTGGAGGGGGAACCCTGGAAGCCAATGTGATAGCAGAGGCTCAGGCGGCCCTCAGCGAGGGCAAGCCGCGCCTGGTGCGCTACGAATTGCGGGACGCAGAAGCCGGCGACCCGGGTATCTGCGGCGGGGAGGCGGAAATCTTTATTGACGTGATCAATCCCCATCCGACGATACTCATCGTCGGAGCCGGACACGTAGGGCGGTCCATTGCCGTCTTGAGCAGCTTTCTGGGGTTCCGCACCGTGGTCTTGGACGACCGGGCCGAGTTCGCCAATGCAGAAAGGTTGCCCCAGGCCGACGAGATTATTGTGGGCGATATTGGTGAAGAATTGGCTCGGTTCAACATAAACCCTCAGACGCACATTGTCATCGTCACCCGAGGCCACAAGCACGACCGGGACGCTTTGCGCCAGGTGGTGTCGTCGCCGGCCGCCTACATCGGCATGATCGGCAGTCGGCGTAAAGTCAAGACTGTCTTCGATGAACTGCGAAAGGATGGGGTTGCCGAAGAAGCGTTGGCCGCAGTCCATGCTCCCATCGGGCTGGACATCCATGCTGAGACACCCGAAGAGATTGCTCTCAGCATCATGGCCGAGATCATCATGATACGCCGAGGCGGGACAGGTGGCTTCATGCGCCTTGGGAGGGGATGAGACGGTGGCTTCTACCCTCAATGCAGTGGCCAGGCGCCACCTGCGGCGCAATTTCAGCCTGGGAGTAATCAACGGGGCCCTTTTTAATCTGGCCAGTTCTTTGCTCGATCCCTCTCTGGTGCTGACCTGGCTGGCCAGCCAGTTGACCTCCTCCAATTTTCTCATCGGGCTGGTGATGCCCATCAGTCAAGGAGGGTGGTTTCTCCCCCAATTGTTGATCTCCGGCTACCTGCAAGGGCGCAAGCGCAAGTTGCCCCTGTACGTGGCCATGTCTGCACCTCGGGCTCTCTGCTGGGCCTTGATGGCTCTGGCTCTCTTCCTGATCACCGACAAGGCGGTCCTGCTCATTCTTTTCTACACTTTGCTCACTGTCTACAGCCTGGGCGGGGGGGTGGCCGGGCTCTCTTTCATGGACGTTGTCGCCAAAGCCATACCCTCCACCCGTCGGGGGACTTTTTTCGGTTGGCGACGCTTTCTGGGGGGCATCCTGGCTCTGGGGGGGAGCCTGGTGGTCAGATACGTCCTCGACGAGAGGTGGGGCCTGGCCTTTCCCCACAACTTTGGAGTCCTCTTTTTCCTGGCTTTCCTGACTATGAGCGGGGCAATGATCAGCTTCGGCTTGTTTGTGGAGCCTGTGGAGCCGGTGCTGAATCAGAGTGTGGCTTTGTTGGGTCAAATGAGGCGCGCTCTGCGTTTGCCGCGCCGCGATGCCAACTATGGCTGCTTTCTGGGAGCACGCCTCTTGGCGACGGCGGCCGGCATGGCTACCCCTTTCTACATTGTCTATGCCAAGCGCGTTCTGGGTGTGTCGGCGGGTATGGTGGGCGTCTACCTGACCTGTGCTACCCTGGCGGGGATCGCTTCCACCCTGGTCTGGGGGCAGATTAGTGACCAACGTGGGAACAGGGGGCTGATTCTGCTGGCCAACCTGGTGGGGCTGGCCACACCCCTGGCGGCCTTGTCTATCCCCCTGCTGGCTAGCCGGCCGCTTTCGTTGGCTGCTCAGGCCCCTCACGCTTTCGCCGTCGTCTTTGTCTTGTCGAGCATTTTCCAGACGGGCTTGGTAATCGGTTACCACAACTACCTGTTGGACATCGCTCCCGCTGAGGATCGTCCCCTTTACATTGGTCTGGCGAATACCTTGACGGGGTTAACGATGCTTGTCTCGGCCGTAGGCGGGCTGATCGTGGACCTGGCCGGTTTGGTCACGCTCTTCTGGGTGGCGGTAGCTTTCTACGTTGGAACTCTGCTTTTAGCCGGCAGGTTGCAGGAACCAAGGGAACAAGGGTCTGTCCATAAAAGTTAATAGGTTAAGGCGCCGTTTTGAGCTGGATCCAACCTGAGCGAGGGAAGGAGAAGCTATGCTTGATGATATTCTGGTCGTGGTCAAAGGTGGAGGTGATTTGGCCACCGGTGTGGCTCACCGGCTTCATCGTGTTGGGATGAAAGTGATCGTCACCGAGTTGGCCCGGCCGACAGTCATCCGTCGTGCCGTGGCCTTTGCCTCGGCCGTCTTCGAGGGAGAAGTGACGGTCGAAGGGGTGGTGGCCCGTCGGGTGGAAGATGCATCACAGGCTCTGGCTCTTTTGCCAGAGGGGATTATTCCTGTGCTGGTAGACCCAGAAGCTTCTGTGGTGCGAGAACTCGAACCTGCTGTGGTGGTGGATGCCATCATCGCCAAGCGCAACACCGGCACCAAGATAACCGACGCTCCCACCGTCATCGCTTTGGGGCCGGGCTTTACCGCCGGGCTCGATGCCCACGCTGTGATAGAGACCAACCGCGGTCACGACCTGGGGCGGGTCATCCTGGAAGGGCAGGCCGCGCCAGATACGGGGATACCCGGACCGGTGATGGGCTACACCAGCGAGCGGGTGGTGCGTGCCCCCGGCGCAGGTGTCTTCCGGGGGGTAAAGGCCATTGGAGACATGGTGGAGGCAGGTGATGTGGTAGGATTCGTCGCCGGCGCTGAGGACCAACCTGTGCTGGCTCCCATCTCCGGCGTGCTGCGAGGGCTCTTGGCCGATGGTTTGGTGGTGAAGGAGGGCATGAAGATAGGCGACGTGGATCCCAGAGGGGTGCGCGCCTATTGCTTCACCATCTCTGACAAAGCTCGGGCCATTGGCGGAAGTGTGTTGGAAGCCATCTTGTTGCTTGAGCGTGAAAGGAAAAGCCCTCGTTGCCCCAAATGAGAAAATGTGTTATAATAGACATAATAGGTAACCATAACGTTTGGAAAAGGTGCTGAGATGCCCAGCGGTGATCCGCAAAGTATGGGCCAGGCGTCAACAGAATACAAGGCCCGAGAAGTGCACCTGGGGGAGTGGTTTCAGCTTGGTGTGACAGCAGCTCGCGCCGGTCAGTTCCAGCGGGCCCGCAGCCACCTGCGACGGGTGACGGCTTGCGACCCTCAGAACGAGGAGGCCTGGCTTTGGCTGGCCGGCGTGGCCGATGACCCGCAAGAGACTTTGGCCTGCCTGGCCCGGGCCCTGACCATCAACCCCAGGAACGAGCACGCCAAGGCCGCCATCCGTTGGGCGCGAGCCAAACTGAGGGAGGAGTCTCGACTTCCGAGGTCTCCGCAACCCGGAGCGGTAACTTCTCCCCAGGAAACCGGCGTGCTTTCCCAGGCCACTCCTGCTGGATTTGCCACTCAGCAGCCGGGCGGCGGATGGCAAAGCTGCCGCGAGCAGGAGTGGGGATCTACCGACACTCGCAAATCGCCCCTGCTGGATTTGCCACCCAGCGGCCGGGTGGCGGGTGGCAAAGCTGCCGCGAGCAGAGGTAGGGGCCTACTGGGCCAGGCTGCTTTCGTCTCGAAAAGGATTTTTCCCCACTGGGCTGGAGGGTTGCTGGTTGTCGCCCTGCTGCTGGGCCTGGTGGGCCTGATGTTGTTTACCACCGTCGGCGCTGAGGCCTGGCGCATGGTCGCTGCTGCGCCAACGCCGACGGTGCAACCTACGGCCACCGTGCCTCCTACAGCCACACCGACCCAGGGAGAACTGGTAGCCAGGCTCCACCCAGAATTGAATCAAGCCTGGCAGGCTGAGGATTGGCAACGAGCCCTGGAAGTCCTGGAGCAAATTCAAGCCGTGGACCCCAAACGCGAGAGTTTGCAGCGAGAGCTCTTCACTGCCCACCTGTTGCGAGGGCTGGAGTTGGTGGAGGCCAACCAACTGGAAGAAGCCGTCGTCCATTTTGAGCGGGCTCTGGCCATCCAGCCCGACGACCCTACGGCCCAAAGCCAACGGCGAGCGGCCCTCGGCTACCTGGCGGGCATGGAGAGCTATCGCCGGGCCGACTGGGATCGGGCCGTGGAAGAATTGACGGCCGTTTACGACATAGACCCAAACTACAAAGAGGTCAGCGCTTGGCTCTACAGTGCCCATCTCAACCGGGGGCTGGCCATGCAAGGACAGGGCCGGTTGAAGGCGGCTCAGGAAGAATACCGGCGGGCCCTGGAAATCATGAGCGACGGGGAGGATGCCAGGAGCAAACTGGCCGAGGTCACGTTCCTGCTCACTCCGCCCACGCCCACTCCCCGGCCTATACCCAATAAACGTATCGTGGTTGACATCTCCGAACAGCACTTTTACGCTTACGAGGGCGACACCCTGGTCTACAGCTTTGTTTGTTCCACAGGAGAGCCGGGTCGAGACACTGCACCAGGCCACTATCAGGTTTTGGACAAGATACCTATGGCCTATGCCAGCACTTGGAACCTCAAAATGCCCTACTGGTTGGGCATCTATTGGGCCGGCACACTGGAGAACGGCATCCACGCCTTGCCCATCCTCTCCAACGGCCAGAAACTCTGGGACGGCTACCTGGGCCAGCGGGTCTCCTACGGCTGCGTCATCTTGAGTACCGAGGCAGCCAAGATCATCTACGATTGGGCTGAGATCGGAACGCCGGTTATCATCAGGCGCTGAAAGCTCGCAGTACTGTTCGTAGTGACGGCTTCAGCCTTTCA
>JAOZOT010000108.1:5847-9844 GCA_029933115.1 Anaerolineae bacterium
TTCAAAAAGAAGAGCGTGAAATCGCCGGTCAGGTTGGTTTGAGGCGCGGCTTCGTTGGCTATTGGCCATCAGCAATCAAATATGAGAACGGGGGTGGCGACTATGAGCATCAGGTTGAAAACTGCAACCGGTCACCTGAGCATCGTTGACGGCGTGGCGCGGGAAAGGGCCGCAAATGTATTGACGGTAGAACCCAGCCCCCTTATCCCTCTGGGCCGGGGGAAAGGCAATCTTTACGTCCTCGTAGAAGTGGCCGGCGAGGGCGTGGAGCGCGATGAAATATGCCAGCTTTTGCTGGAGACTATCAACAAAGAGTATTTCCGCGCCCCGGGCGGCATTACCGCCGGATTGCGCCAGGCTATCAGGGCTGCCAACGCCCAACTTTTCCGGGAGAACCGCGACCGGCTCACGGCGGAACGGCTGATCGGCGGAGTCAGTTGTGTCGCCCTCAGAGAGAGCGACGCCTACATCGGCCAGGCAGGGCCGGCCCTGGTCTATGCTGCTCACAAAGGAGAACTGACGCGCTACCCCGAAACCTCCCCCTGGTTGGAATTGCCGCCCTCGCGGTGGATTGACGAGGGATACGTCGTCCCCTTAGGCGTCCGACGGGATGTGGAGATAGACCTTTTCCACTGTCAGGTGCAGCCGGGAGATACCATCGTCCTGGCGGAAACTGCCCTGGCGCGGCTGGCCGGACAGGATAGGATTGCCAGAGCGGTGGTCTATCAGGAGATAGACATGGCTCTGGCCCATCTGAAGCGCCTGGCCCGGGGACGCGACTGCTCGGCCCTGCTCATTGAGGTTCTGGCTGTGGCAGAGGAAGAAGAGGAGGAAGCGGAAATCTTGGAGGAGGAATGGGTGCCTGCCATAGAGGTCGAGAGCCTCGTCGAGCGGGTCAGGCCTGAGCGAGAGCGCCGGCCGGTGGGGCCGGCGGCTTTGGAGCGTGTGACCGCTGTGGGAGAGGCCCTGACATCTCGCCTGGATTTAGGTGGCCTCCTGCGTACTATGGGCGGAGTACTCGTAGCCGGCCTGGCTGTCCTGGGAAGTGGGGTCACCACTCTTTTCAGGCGCATCTTGCCTGAGGCAGAGACTCCGGAGCAGGTCCCGACCAGGCGTGTGACCCAGGCCCGCCGACGGACGGTGACTGAAGCGCAAGGCAACAAAGTTTTGGTCGCCTTGGCCATTGCCATTCCCCTCGTCGTGGCCCTTCTCGTCGGGGCTGTGTATCTGCGATGGGATAAAGCCAGGGAGGCCCGCTTTGTCGAGTTGGTGGAGCAGGCCGAGGCCAGACATGCGCTGGCCCTGACCGCTTCTGATAAGCCCACTGCCAGAAGACTCCTACACGAAGCCCAGGGGCTCCTCACCGAAGCTCAGACGCTGAAACCGGACGACCTCGCAGTGAGCAACCTGCAAGAGGAGATACAGGCCAGCCTGGATAAGATCAACAATGTAGTCAAACTATATTGGCTCGGGGCTCTTCAGCGGTATGACGACCCCGGCAGCAACCCCGGCCGGGTCATCGTCAGCGGCATTGACATCTATGTTTTGGACAGGGGCACCGATCGGGTATACAAGTATCTTCTCAACGAAGTGGGGGATGGTTTACAAGACCTGGATGTTGACCCTGTCCTCCTGCGCAAGGGAGATCAGCGGGGAGACATCGTGGTAGGCGATTTGATAGATATGGTTTGGATGCCCGTCGGCAGCGGACGGCAGACGAGCAACCTCCTGATTTTGGAGAGTGGTGGTTCTCTCTTGGAGTACGATCCTGTCTTTGGCCTGACGGTCCTGCCTGTGGGCGATAAGGACAAATGGCGCTACCCCCAATTGATAGGCAGTTACTTTGGCAATTTCTATTTGTTGGATTCTCAATCGAATCAGATCTTCAAATATTTGCCTACGGCCGACGGCGGCTACTCCAACCCTCCCATTCCCTGGTTCCAGGTGGACGTAAACCTGGCTGGGGTAGTGGATATGGCCATTGATGGCTACATTTACCTCCTCTACGCTGATGGCAGAATCCTCAAGTTCATGGGCGGCGAGCCGGTGCCCTTTGAGCAGACTGAACTCGATGAACCTCTGCGCGGCCCGACGGCTATTTTCACCAAGCCCGATGAGGAAACCAAATTCCTCTATGTAGCCGACGCCGGCAACGGGCGTATCGTCCAGTTCAGCAAAGAAGGCCAATTCATCCGCCAGTTCAAAGCCGCTGAAGCCGGCGTCTTCAACCAGTTGAAGAGCCTCCACGTTGATGAGATAGGGAGCAAGTTCTACATTCTCAGCGGGAATACCCTCTACATGGCCAACATCCCCGAGGGAGAGGGAGCAGGTGAACCAGGCGGGCAGTGAATTGAAATCGGCTTGGGTTTTGCGCCGGTGAACCAAGTGTGATATAATGACATCGAGGGGTGAGATAGACGATGAAAGCTCCAAGGACGAGAAGACAAGGTCCCTATATCTGGTTCAGGCTTTTCCTCAGTCTCATTTTCGTGCTCTTTCTGGCCGGGGGGGTGTATTCCGGCTCTCTGTTCTACTTTACGGTGAAGGACATTGTAGCCCACGCTCAAATTCCTTCCCTGCCCAACCTGCATTTGCCTATCCCTGCCGTCTCCAGTAGCAGTGAAAGCGGCAGTGAGCCAACAGTGGTCAGAGTAGACCTGCCCGACTGGGAGAAAAAAGAGCGGGTGAATATCCTCCTCCTGGGTATTGACAAGCGGGAGGGAGAACATGGCCCCTGGCGCACCGACACCATGATCCTGGGCACCATTGACCCAGAGAGCAAGACGGCCGGTATGCTTTCTATCCCGCGCGATCTATGGGTGCCCATACCGGGCTACGGTGAGAGCCGCATCAACTCTGCCAACTTTATAGGTGACCGCGACAAATATCCCGGCGGAGGGCCGGCTCTGGCCATGAAGACGGTGGAATACAATTTTGGAGTGCCGGTCCACTACTATATCCTCGTGGACTTTGATGGCTTTGAGAAGATTATAGACACCATTGGTGGAATTGACGTCAATGTAGAACGCACTCTCCACGACGAGCAATACCCCGATCCCTCGCCTGACGACCCCAATCGCGTCAAGACGGTCCATTTTGAGGCAGGCTTGCAGCACATGGATGGCAAGACTGCTTTGGAATACGCTCGCTCACGCAAGAGCACCAGCGACTTTGACCGCTCTCACCGTCAGATGCAAATCATCATGGCTGTGCGGGAACAGGCCCTGCGCCTCAATCTCATTCCCCGTGTCCCTGAATTGATGGTGACGTTGGCCGACGCCGTGCAGACAGACCTGCAGCCGAGTAACATCATCACCCTCGCCCGGCTGGCCGGCGAGATTGAACCGGAAAACATCAAGTCTGTGGTCATTGATCACACTATGACCATCGAACACATCACCCCTAACGGCGCCTGGGTGTTACTGCCTATTCGGGAGAAAATCCGGCCTGTGGTGGAAGAGCTTTTCACCTCGCCGACGCCGCCCGCACCCCCTACCCCTCAACCCCAGGTAGTGCCCGCCGAACAGGTAAACCGTCTGGCGCAGGAAGGAGCCAAAATAGTGGTCCAAAACGGGACCCCTACTGCCAACCTGGCTGCCCAGACGGCCGCCTTCCTCAAGGAACAAGGCTATCACGTGGTGGAATTCAGCGACGCCGACCGCTTCGACTACCCTCAATCAATCATCATAGACTACACGGGTAAGGAGTACACCATCCAAAGCCTGGCCGAGCTGTTCAACGTGACCTCCGAGAACATCCGTCGCAGTCCAAACCTGAAGAGCGAGATAGACATCCGCCTGATCATTGGGCAGGATTTTATCCTCCCCACATCTCCCTGAACAAAAAGTAGGGGCACACCCTTGCGGTTGCCCCGTGGGGCCGGCGCGAGGCCGCCCCCTGCCCTGCATGGCCCTGGAGCGGGGACAAGGCCGCCCCCTATACCCTGTATGGCCTCTGGAATGGGGACAAGGCCGCCCCCTATACCCTGTATGGCCTC
>JAOZOT010000109.1 GCA_029933115.1 Anaerolineae bacterium
TCGGCGTCAAATCGCGCTTTTTGAGCATCGGGGCGACTCCAGTCGCTTTTCACCACCTCGAACGGCTAAAGCCGTCACTACAAACGAAAATGCCGGTGTCCAGTAGAGTTACCGCTTGGAGGATTGATTTATGGAAGGCGTCAACATCAACTGGGGAGCATTGTTCAAACCAGAATACGGCTGGCGGATTTTGGAAGTCGCCATCACCTGGGTGATAGTCTGGCTTCTGGTCCGCTATCTATCCCGCCTGTTGGAACGTCTTGACGAGCGGGTCAAAAGCGTAGACATTGACACCCGCGACATGAAGACGCTAGACAAGTTGTTGGACTATTTTTTCATCGCCATCGGCATCCTGGTGACGGTTGCCATCTTTAATCTGACCTCGGTGCTCTATAGTATGCTGACCGCCGCCGGAATAGTTACGATCATCATCGGCTTTGCCGTTCGCGATGTGGCCGCCAATTTCATCTCGGGCATTTTTATCCTGTTAGACCAGCCTTTCGTGTACGGCGATTCTGTCAAGATCGGCGAGTTCAGTGGGACAGTGCAGCGCATCTCCCTGCGTTCCACCGAAATCGTCACTTTTGATGGGCCAATCGTCTCCATGCCCAATAGCATAGTAGCGACTACTCCGGTCGTCAATTACTCTATCAACAAGGAACGCCGGGTCAACCTGACGGTGGCCATCTCCCAGGAGACCGATTTGCGAGCGGCCATCGAGACCCTGCGCCGGTTGGCCGAGAAGGAGGAGCGGCGTATCCCGGAGAAGGACATCTCCCTCTTTGTGTCCGATGTGCGCGATGGAGCCATCATTCTGACTGTTATGTTCTATACCCCCGCCACTGTGTGGGCCGCTGTCACCAACGACCTGCGCCGCTCCATCGTCGAGGAGTTCAAAAAGCGAGGCCTGGAACTGGCTATGCCCGTATACAAGAGCTACAACGTCACCGTCAACTAAGACTGCTCATCAATCCACAGTTGCAAGCCACCCAAGACCCAACTAGGCGAGCCTGCATGTAAGCGTGGGCAGGTGGTCAAGTGAGACACGCCCAACTACAGAGCTACCACTCAACTAAAACACTGGAGTCTGGCGAATTTTGAATACCACCATATCTTGCAAACAAGCTGCATATAACCCCAAGATGTAGTGGTTCGTAGTGGCGACTTCAGTCGCTTTTCGCTATTCTGAACGGCTAAAGCCGTCACTACGAGCAAAAACGCCGGTGTCCAGTAAAACAAAAGAAGGAGGATGACATGACTGAACAGGTTGGTTACACCCCCCGGGGTATGTACTTCGAGGAATTTGAGGTCGGCTACGAAGTGGTCAGTGCTGCCCGGACGATCACCGAGACGGATGTCGTCAGCTTTGCTGCCCTCACCGGCGATTGGAACCAGATCCACGTCAACGCTGAGTACGCCAAGAAGACCATCTTTGGCCGGCGCGTGGCTCACGGTCTGCTGGGCCTTTCCATCGCCGCCGGCCTGGGAGCACAGTTGGGCTTCATTGAAGAAACGGTGCTGGCCTTCCGTGGCCTGGAATGGAAATTCAGCGCCCCCATCTTCATCGGCGACACCATCCACCTCAAAGCCAAGGTCAAGGAGAAGAAGGAACTGAAAAAGCTGGGAGGGGGCAGCGTCATCTTCGAGATGCGCCTGCTCAACCAGGACGGAAAGATCGTCCAGAAGGGCAAGTGGGAGGTGCTGATCAAAAGCAAGGGAGCTTTGCCGTGAACAAGACCGTCACCATTATCTTAGCCATAACCTTGATGGTCATCGTGATGACCATCAGCGTGATCCTGTTCTTCACCGGCGCCGCCCCCCGCGAGAAGTGGGATTTCCAGGAGGTTTGGAAAGCCTATTTTCCGGGAGCAGAGAGTGCAAAGATCATTGACCTGACGGGCGACAAGGTCAAGGACGTCTTTTTGCAGAGCGAAAGCGAAGTGGCTATTTTTGACGCCCAGGGACAGAAAATCTGGTCTAATATCTACCAGTCGCCGGCCACGACAATGGGCGATTTCAACGGCGACGGCACCGACGACTTTGTGGTCATTTACCGGCCTGAAGAAGAATCGGTGAGGGCTACAGCCTATACCGGGCAGGGACAGGAGCTGTGGAGTCGAGCTCTGCCCAATTTTTGGGAGCCCTCACGGGCCACCTCCGTTGATTTCGAGGGGGACGGGGTGCGGGAGATAGTGGCCGGCGACATAAGCGGCCATCTGGTCTGCCTCTCCAGCCAAGGCGAGATCCTATGGGAATACCAACTCTCCGGCCCGCTCTCTGTCTCCAGTGAAGAAGCTTACGTCCGTGGCCTGGACGATGTCCCACTGGCCGGGACGACGGCCGTGGCTGCTGCCAACTACGCCGGCCAGATTGTCCTGCTGGACGGAAGGGGACAGGCACTGTGGAAGGTGGAGAATTTCCCGGAGCAACTGCGCCGCCTGCGAGCCTATGACCTGGACGGCGATGGCCGCAGCGAGGTGATAGTGGGAGGCAAGTACGGCGTAATCTGGAGCCTGAGCAGTGACGAAGGCAAACAACTCTGGTCGCAGGGTATCGGCCAACGGGTGCAGGAGATACGAAGCGTCGAGGTGGACGGTAATCCGGCTACTACAGAGGTGGCGGTGGGAGGCAAGATCGGCGCGCTGGTGGTCTACAATTACCAGGGGCAGAGGTTGCTGAGCGCTTCACCCGGTGGCAAGGTGAACGAGATTGCCACCATAGACCTGGACGATGATGGCCGCGACGAAATATTGGTGGGCACCAACGAAGGGAAGCTGGTCATCTACGATCACCAGGGCAATAGCTTGCAAAGCAAGATTTTCACCGGTGAAATAACCCGCCTGGACGCCGGCAAGCTGACCGATGAGGACCAATTTGTGGTGGCCACCGGGAAACAGGTGTCTCTCCTGCAAATGGCATTGATCAAGGCGCCCTTCTGGTACAACACCCTGGTGGCCGGGTTCATCGCCTGCCTGGCCATTGCCGCCGGAGCCTGGGCCATCACCAACATTGCTCCGGCTCCCAAGCTGCAATACAGCGCCGAGGACATGACCATCGAGGGCCTGCGGGCCAAGCGCAAGATGTACCTGGAAAGCCTACACGAACTGAAGAAGGCTCACCAGACTGGTCAGGTCCCAACCGAATCCTACCTGGCCCGCAGCAAAGAGTTGCGCGAGCAGATAGCCCTGGCCGAAGCTGAGATGATGAAGCTGGGCGCTTCCATCAAGCCTGAGATGATGAAGTGCCCCAATTGCGGCGGCAGCATCGAGCTAGGCTCAGACAAGTGCGAATACTGTGGTCAGACGGTGATATAAGGGGATGACCACCGACGGGAGAGATATGACCGATTTCCAGAGCGTCAAAACCGTAGCCGTATTAACGGGGGCGGGCGTTTCCGCCGAGAGCGGCGTGCCCACCTTTCGGGGCAAAGACGGGCTGTGGCGTCAATATCGAGTCGAGGACCTGGCCACCCCTGAGGCCTTCCACCGCAATCCTGCCCTGGTCTGGGAATGGTACGATTGGCGGAGGGAGTTGATTGCCAATTGCCAACCTAACCAGGCCCACCTGACCCTGGCAGAGATGGAGAAGGCACTGCCCGACTTTACCCTCATCACTCAGAACGTGGACGGATTACATCGGCGGGCCGGCAGCCAGAAGGTGGTCGAGCTTCACGGCAACCTCTGGGATGTGCGCTGCGTGGCCGAAGGAACGGTGCGTGAGTACCGCCGGGTTCCTCTGCCGGAGATTCCGCCCCGTTGCCAATGTGGGGCACTCCTACGGCCAAACGTAGTCTGGTTTGGGGAGCCGCTGCCCGCCGAAGCCATCGCTGCTGCCCAGGAAGCCGCCACGAGTTGTGACCTGATGCTGGTCATCGGCACCTCGGGCGTGGTGCACCCGGCAGCCTCTTTACCCTTCTGGGCCAAGCAGGGGGGAGCCTATCTGATAGAAATCAACGTACAGCGCACCCCCATCTCTACCTACGCCGACGAGGTGATCCTGGGGCCGGCTGCGGTGGAGGTGCCCAGGCTGTGGGCCAAATGGCGCCAAGCTGTGGAGTGAGCGCTCACTGTACCCGGACCACCATCGTCGCCTCGCTCCACAGCTTCTCCAGGCTGTAGTACTCACGCAGACTAGGGGCGAAAATATGGACGATCACACTGCCATAGTCAACTAGCACCCACCCCGAAGAAGGGACTCCTTCAACGTTCAAAGGTATAACTCCAGCTTCCTTCTTCACCTTCTCCAGGATTTCGTCCAATATAGCCTTGACCTGACGTTCGCCGGCTCCATTGCAGATGACGAAATAGTCAGCCAGCAAGGAGACCCGGCGGATGTCCAACAAAACGATGTCGGAGCCCTTTTTGTCGGCTATGAGCTCAACTATTCCCCTGGCCAGCTCAGAAGAATCTGGCTCCTCGGTTCCTACGCTCAGAAATCTACCCCCTCTTTGCGTTGGTTTCTGCCCCAACCACGTCTGGGGCGCCGAACTGGCAAACTCGGTTGCCGCCTTTCCGCTTGGCAGAGTACATGGCTTGGTCGGCGGCATCAATCAGACTGGAAGCATCGCCAGCGTCCACAGGAAAAGTGGCAACTCCCAGGCTGGCAGTAACTCCCGGCAAGTTGTGTTTGCTGAGTTCGACCGCAGTCATCTCTTCTATCCAGCGACAAATCTGCTCGGCGGCTTCGGCCGCTTCTTCCTTGTCAGCCTTTGGCAGGATGATCACGAACTCATCGCCACCGTACCGGGCCGCCATCCCTTCCCACTGGCGGGCGCCTTTGGCCAAAGCCTGAGCGACGCTTTTCAGCACCAGGTCTCCCTGCTGATGGCCATAAGTGTCGTTGTACTTCTTGAATTTGTCCACCTCTACCATGAGCAGGGACACGGTCTGTGATAACTCCTTGGCCGTACTCAGCTTCTGACGCAGGCTCTCCTGAAAGTAACGGTGGTTGAAGAGGTCTGTCAGCCCGTCCAGATTGGCCATTCTCTGCACCCTGTTATGCAACCGGCTGTTTTCAATGGCCAGCACAGCCGAACTGGCCAGGCCGGCAAGCATGTCGAGGTCGCTTTCCTCAATGGGCTCATTATGGTCGTAGTCAACAACCAATACGCCAATGGGCTCCTCAGCCCCCTGCAAGGGCACGATAATCCATTGGTGCGGTTCTTGCCCTTCCAGAGGCGCACTCTCTCCTTGGGGAGCCGTTACGGTAAAGGGCTTTGTTCTCTTCAAAGCAGTAGCGAACATCTCTTCGGTAAGCTGGAAGGGCGGCAACAGGGCCTCAAGAGGGCTGCGGTGAGGGCGAGAGCTCCGGACGCTAAAGAAACTTTCTTCCAATTCCTGGCTTTTTGGCTTGGCCAGGAAAAGGGCAGCGCGGTTAAAGCCCAACACCCGGGTAGATACGTCAACGATGTTACACAACACATCGCCGGAGCGTAGGCTATGGACGGCGCTGCTGACTTCTTGGAGGATGGATAGTTCGTTGACCTTTCGTTCCAGGCGCTTCTCTTTGAGCTCCTTGTCCAACTGCCACCGTCTGACCCGATGAGCGAAATAGCCGAGTAGGGTAGCAGCCAGCAATACCAGGGCACAAGGGGCGAGGAACTGAGAAGTAGGGCTGAACGGTCGGCCGCTTACCAGGAGAACCGCCCCGTACAGAAGGCAATCCACCAGCCCCATAAGGACAGTCTCGATAAATCCAAATCGCATGGCTGCGGTGAGAAGAGAGAACAGATAGATGGGCGCATATTCGTTCATCAAGCTTCCATAGGCGGAAATGTACACTGAGAGAAGGATAGCGTCAATGATAGAGGTGACGTAACTCAGAGAGATGCTGTAGCTCCGGCGGAAGAGGATATAGCCCACCAGAGCATTATACAGGATACCGACAAGGACCACCGTCCAGGCGACGAGGGAATTCATCTGCACGTCGTCCGCTATGGGAATAAGGAAAATGCCACCGATAATAGCGATCCAGCGCAGCAGAAAGATGTCTTTTTCTATTTCGCTAATGTCTTTATAAGAAATGAGGTTCATGGCTTCTTTCCCAAGCTGATAGCTCTGACCGCGGTTATACAGATTGTCCCATTTCTCCCCAAGTGGTGCGCGCAACAAACCCAAATTGTGGTCCGCCGAGTCTCACTTGTGGGAGGCTACGGTGACGCTCTTCGGCCTGAAGAAGGTCGCCCGAGGGTGGTCACCGGCTTGTTGAACAGGAGCAATTTCAATAGTCCGAGCCGAGTTTTTGAAGAAATCAGCATCGGCTTTCTCGGCCACTCTCAGCAGGGCCTCCACCACATAGGGGTCGAATTGGGTTCCGGCGTTCCTCTGAATTTCCACCAGGGCCTGCAACAGGTTCATGGCCGGCCGATAGGGCCGATCCGAGAGCATCGCATCGAGGGCATCCGCTACACCGAGAATCCGGCCGGCTAAAGGTATCTCCTCTCCTTTCCGACCATAGGGGTATCCTTTGCCGTCGTACCGCTCATGATGGCTGCCTACTATCTCGGCTAGCTCTTTCATATCCTTCACCCGCCCCAGGATTTCCTCACCCAGGGCGGGGTGCTGTTCCAGGATATGCCGCTCATCCTGAGTGATGGCGTCTTTTTTAACCAGTATCCTCTCGCTAATGCCCACCTTGCCGATGTCGTGGAGCAGACCTGCCTTGCGGATCATTTCGCGTTCTTCCTCTGGCAGTCCCATTTCTTTGGCAATAGCCAGGGCGTAATCTGTGACCTGGGTAGAGTGCCCGTAGGTGAAGACATCCCGCGCGTCTATGACCGCAGCCAGCGTCTCGATGAGGTCTTGATTGGCCATATCGAGGGCGATATTGGCCTCCCGCAACAATTCTACCTGCCGACGAACTTTGTCAATGTAGGATTTAAAGATATAGCGGGCCACAAACAAGGGGGAGGAAAAAAGAGCCAGGCTCAACAAGCCAAATTCCCCATAGCCCAGGGCGATGATAGTCCCCAAGACAGCTAGCAGCGGGTATTGGATAGGCAGCCAATCAAAGTGCTCCCCCCAAACTTTGAGGGCCGGGCTGCTACGATACAGAGCGATGGCCACAACTGTACCGGCAGCAGTGACGAAATAGTCGGTCAGGCTGGCGACAACGGCTGCCACGAACACGAGGGGGCGAGCGTTGTATCCCAGCAGACCAGGTACCAAGAGATAGCTCAGACCGGCTGCTGTGCCCGCAATGGCCAAAAGAGCCGTGTTGAAAATAATACGGTGCAGAGGGCGTCTTTCGGGATAAAGAGCGCCGACAAAGCCCCTGACAGCATTAACCAACCCGGCCGGCAACGGGCCATAGAGGATGAGCACCGCATAGGTAAGGGCCGAAGAAGCCGAGACCCCATGACCCTTGGGAGATTGCCACCGGATAGTAGCTGCTTCAACTAATATCAAGAGGAGGACGAAAAAAGCGTAACCTCCCAGATCATACGTCGGCAGACGGCTGAAAGCCAACAGCAGTATGCTACCACCCAACAGTGAGACTATGCCAACGTAGAGCCGCAGAGAACGTGACAGAGCCTTCATTGAAGTATTACATTTCCCCTCTTCCTTATCCCTATTTTAGCACAAGTGTCAATATATTTCAAATGCCAGAAACCTTAATAAATCCACAAGTGAACGTGGACAGGGCTTCGGGTGGGACGACGTTCTGGCACTCGAGTGCTGGGCTTCCCGAAAGCCACAAAGATGCGCCGGCAGATGTAGCCGGCGCCCTTTGGGCAAATTTTCAACTATTTCATTGGGCCAGGAGGCTTCCGGGAAGGTTGTCCAAAGCGAAATCCAATCAGCTTCTCTCGCATTTTAGCCCAATGAGTCCCTGGCCAGTAGACTTTGTCACAATTTGGGCACACGCTGAAATCTGTGTGGGTCCGAAAGACGTGGGGAGGAATCCGCCCTTCCAGTTCTGGCTTTGTCACCTTTTGGAGAGGCGTGTTACAAACGGGGCAACGCGAGAAGGGATGTCCTCCGGTGAGCGCCAGTTCAGCATGGATTTGATCCAGTTGTTCATCCAGACAGTCGCTCTTGATAAAGAGGCATTGAACCCCTCGCCGACGCGAGAGGTCTCTATCTCGCGTCAACAAAAGACGCCCCTCGGCGCGGGCCAGACGCACCAGTTGGTTATCGTCCAGATGAGCGGAGTAAGTGGTATCGTATCCTAGTATACGCAGCCACTTGGCCAGGCGCCCCAGCATACCATCAACTATGAATTTCATTTCTTTCGAGGGAGTGCTTTGAGAATCAGTGTCAGGGGGCAATTCCCGTGGCCTCACTGCCTTACGCCCTTACACGTTCACAATGGTAGATGACCTGTCGTATCTGTTGAGAGAGCGAGCCAAACTCTTGGCTGTAGAGCATGGCCAATTGACGGGGGCGGGGCAGAGAAACGGACACGGCCGCTTCGATCCTGCCCGGTCGTGGGCTCATTACCAGTACCCGGTCGGCCAGGAAAACGGCCTCCTGAATACTGTGAGTCACCATGACCACCGTCTTTCGCCTCGCTTCCCAAATCCGCAGCAATTCCAGGTTCATGCGCTCCCGGGTGAGCGCATCAAGGGCGCCAAAAGGCTCGTCCAGGAGCAGTATAGCCGGGTCGTGGATCAGAGCCCGGGCGATGGCTACCCGCTGCTGCATCCCGATAGAAAGCTCGTGGGGATAAACCTTTTCGAATCCACTCAAGCCGACCAAGTCCAGCAGGTCTTGGGCCAGCGCATGAGCTTCGGCCCGCCCTATGCCCTGAACTTCCAGAGGCAGGGTAACGTTTCTCAAGACGGTGCGCCAGGGCATCAAGTTGGCTTTCTGGAAAACAAAGCCGATCTGGCGGCGGGGGGAATCCAGAGGCTTCCCATTGAGATAAACGGCCCCGCGCGTTGGAGCCAGCAGGCCACCTAAGATGCGCAGCAGAGTAGTCTTGCCGCAACCTGAGGGTCCCACAACGCAGAGAAACTCCCCCACGCCAACCTGGAGAGAGACAGACTCTAGAGCGAGAACCTCTCCCTGATTGGTGCGGTAGATTTTGCCTATGTCCTCAGCAACCAGAATGGGCTGTATCTTCATACATCAGCCTTTGCCCCCACTTCGGCCAGAGGGCGTCGTGGCTCTTTCATAACCCCTTGCTCTCATTATATCATACTCCGCCCTTGGTGACAAACGCCCTGGCCGCGACCGGGTGACGCCATTCGACCAAGCTCACGACAAGCCAAAAGCCCCCTGCACCCAGGGGGCTTTTCTTTCACTTGAATAGGGTTTTCAGGTCTTTATAAGTTCGCTCCTTACGGCGAGCCACCTTGCCTATATCCACCGTCCTGGCTGTATCATCAACGAGATAGATCACCCGATAAGGTCCCACCCGGATACGGTAGATGTCACCCACCAGCTTTTCACAGCCTCGTGGCCTGGGGTTTTCTGCCAAATCCAGGACAGCTTTGGCAATCCGCTCTCTATCAGGCGGGTCAAGGCGGTCCAGGAACTTTTCAGCCTTTCGCCTGATGTACAGTTCATACATCAGCCCTTGCCCCCACTTCGGCCAGGTACTCAGCCAGAGGGCGTCGTGGCTCTTTCAGGGCCTCCAGCATATCTACCACATCCTCCAGGTCCTCCAGCCGGTCTAACAGGGCGTTGTATCTATCTAAAGGCACCAACACCATCTCACGCTCTCCCAGATCTCTCAGCATTGGATCGTCAGAGACTATAGTCAAGGTTGCGGTAACCATGGTCCATCACCTCCTGCTCCCATTATATCACACTCCACCCTTGGCGACAAACAGTCCGGCCATATACGCGCTGATAAAAAGTGCTGTGCCCAAGTCAAGCCTGTAAGCCGAGTT
>JAOZOT010000110.1 GCA_029933115.1 Anaerolineae bacterium
TCAGCGACCCCAAATACTACCGCCCGGCCGAGGTAGATCAACTGGTAGCCGACCCCCGCAAGGCACGAGAGAAGCTGGGCTGGGAACCTATAGTCAGCTTCGAGGAGCTGATCAAGATGATGGTAGACGCTGACATGGAGGCTCTACAGCGAATGTTGAGGAACCGCGAGTAGTTTAGGGGGAGCAGCCTGCATGGCTACAGAACAGGAAGCTCAACTCGAGGCTCTGCTGAGGACTCTGATAGAGTGCGTCAAACCGGAAAAGGTGGTGCTATTCGGCTCATATGCCGACGGTACCGCTACGCCGCAAAGCGACATAGACTTGCTGGTGATTCTGGAATCGGACTTGCGTCGGGACCGCCGTCAGGAGATGATCAGCCGGGCACTGCGTCCGCGTCGGGTGCCGGTGGATATTTTGGCTTACACTCCTGCCGAAGTGGAGATATGTATGGCTAATCCCGCCTCGTTCGTACGCCATATTCTGACCACAGGAAAAATCATCTATGAACGGCACACCGAGAGAATGGTTGGCGAAGGCATGGGATGACCTGCGGGTTGTAGAGTTATTGCAGGTATTTGAAGAATATCCCTATGCTGCTGCCGCTTTCCATTGCCAACAAGCGGTAGAAAAAAGCCTCAAAGCTTTCCTGATCGCTTGCCACATCCCATTTCTCTATCGGCATGACCTGGGCTATCTACTTGACCTCTGCCTTGATGCCGATCCAGAATTTGCCGTATTGGAGTCGCAAATTGAAGGGCTCACCCCCTATGCGGTGGAAATACGTTATCCGGCCGACTTCCCCCTCCGGCCTACACGGCAGGAGGTAGAAGCTTTCTACCGCCAGGCCCAAACAGTCTACGAGTTCGTGCAGCGCAAAATCTCGACTCGTGATAGCCGGTGATGGACTATACCAGTTACACCCCGATTGTTGAAGGCAGATGCGCCGTCAGGACACAGCCAGGGCAGGAGAAAGTCTACTCCTAAGAGAGGCACTATTCGTGGCTTCGGAGACGAAACGGCAGGCTCTCGACGATTTCACAGCCAGACTGCTGTCCGGCCCGTTGAAGGACTATATCGCTCGCATTGTCCTCTTTGGCAGTGTGTTGGATGGGGAAGATCACCCGGAGAGCGACGTGGATGTGCTCGTTTTCGGCACGGACCGCTTGCGGGAGCTATCGGAGGCCTGCGCTGCCGCTTCCTTTGAGACGGCGGTGCGATGGGGTGAGAGCGTGGAACCCCTGGTATATTGCACTGATGACATGCGGTTTCCGCAGTCGTATTTTCTCTACGACACGCTGCGCCGGGGAAAGGAGATTTATCGCATGGACGAGGAGACATTGCGGCGCAAAGAGGCGGAAGCCGCACTGGCTCTGGCCCGAGAATACTTGGCCTCGGCCGAGGATGCAGCCGCCCACCAGCACTACCGTATGGCGGTGGATGGGGCTTACAACAGCACCGAGTTGGCCGTCAAGGGCTTGCTGCATCTGGTAAAGCTGGAAAAGATGCCCGGCAGTCACGGCGGCATGGTGCAGATGTTCGGCAAACACTACGTGATGACAGGGCTGGTGGCCCCCGAGCAAGGCCACAAGCTGAATGTACACCTGGAGTTGCGCAACAAGGCGCGCTACGACTTTCACACCCGCATTACCAAAGACGATGCTAGAGAGACGCTGGCGCTGGCCAGGGAGTTCATCGCTTTCCTGGATGCACAATTGCGGGAGGCTGAAGGCTAAATTGCTATGACGATTTCGCAAGACCGAATCACACAGGTCGTCTCAGCTCTGAAGGATTATGAGCCTGAGCGAATCATCCTTTTTGGCTCTCAGGCCAGAGGGAACGCTGACCGGTATAGCGATCTGGATATCGTTATCATAAAAGAGACGGACGAACGCTTCTTGGATCGGCTAGAAACGGTCTACGAACTGGTTCAGCCCCGCTTCGCTATGGACGTGTTAGTTTACACCCCTCAAGAGTTCACGGAGATGCAAGAGCGAGGCAGCTCTTTCGTTGAAATGGTGTTGAAAGAGGGCATTGTCGTCTATGAAAGACCCGGTAACTGAAGCCGCGCGCTGGCTTAAACAAGCCCAATACGACCTTGAAGCGGCCAAGTACAACAATGACATGGCAGTCGAAGTGAAAAAGCTCTTTGGCACCGATGGCATCCGCGGCGTGGCCAACCAATGGCCACTGACCGCCGATTTCGTGGTCAGGGTGGGGCAGGCCATCGGTCAAATCATCGTCCACGAATCAGACAGGCCAATGGTGGTCATCGGTAGAGACACCAGGCTTTCGGGCGAGATGTTGGAGAGCGCCCTGGCCTCGGGGCTGATGTCACAAGGGGTAGATACCCTCCACCTGGGGGTGATCACCACCCCGGGGATAGCCTACCTGACTACAAAGCTGGGTGCGCGCCTGGGCATAGTCATCTCGGCCTCTCACAACCCCTACGAAGACAACGGCATCAAGGTCTTTGGTCCTGATGGGTTCAAAATCCCCGACCAGACAGAAGCCGAGATAGAAAGGATCGCCCAGAGCGAAGCCGGCAGCGCCCCAAGCCCCGACCATTCGAGTCTCGGCCGCCGTGTTGACGGTCGAGACTATCGCCAGGATTACCTCGACTACCTCGTCCGGTCTGCCGGCGACCCTGACCTTCTCCAGGACATGCGCATCGTGGTGGACTGCGCCAACGGTGCTACCTCGGAGCTGGCCCCAGAGCTTTTCACACGCCTGGGTGCTGAGGTCGTGGCTATGAACAACGAGCCGGACGGGCTCAATATCAACAGCAGCTACGAGTATCTCGAGCCCTGGTTGGTGCGCCAGACTGTACTGCGAGAAGGAGCTCACTTAGGGATTGCCTTCGACGGAGACGGCGACCGAGTCATCCTGGTGGACGAAAAGGGCAACTTTGTGGACGGTGACTGCATCATGGCCATCCTGGCTCGCGAAATGCAGGCCCAAGGCACCCTCAAGCAGGACACGGTGATCGGCACGGTGATGAGCAACGTCGGTCTGGAGCTGTCGTTGCGTGAAATCGGCGTCAAACTGGAAAGGACGCCCGTCGGCGACAGGTACGTCTCCCGGCGGATGGTGGAGGGCGGTTTCACTCTAGGAGGGGAGCAGGCCGGTCACATCATCATCTTTGGCTACGACCACGTCGCTGGCGATGGGCTATTCACTGCCCTGAGGGTGCTCAAAGCCATGGCCGCTCCCCACTCCCGGCCCCTTTCGGAACTGGCAAGCTGTTTTCACAAATACCCTCAAGTGCTGATCAACGTCCCCGTCTCTCGCAAGCCGCCCCTCGAAGAAATCCCCGAGGTCCAGGC
This sequence comes from Anaerolineae bacterium, assembly GCA_029933115.1. GTDB lineage: Bacteria > Chloroflexota > Anaerolineae > E26-bin7 > E26-bin7 > E26-bin7. The sequence goes on from JAOZOT010000110.1 coordinate 3,324, forward strand.
CCAAGTAGCCAAAGCACGGGCCGCGCTGGGTGAAGCCGGTCGCATCGTGCTGCGCTATTCAGGCACCCAGAACCTGGCGCGGGTGATGATTGAAGGGGACGACCAGGAAACCGTTGAAAGGGAAGCGCAAGGCATCGCTGACGTCATCGAGCGAGTAGTAGGATAGATTCGGGTGAAAAGAGCAAGATCGGGTGAGTGGAAATCTTCTCGTCGGACAATCAGGCGGATGTACCGCTGTTATGAACAGCAGCCTTGTTGGTATCCTTCGTGAGGCAGCCGAGCATGACGAGATAGAGGGGATATATGGGGCGCTATTCGGCATTCAGGGTTTGCTGGATGAGGCCCTGGTGGATCTGGAGAGAGAAACCCCGGCAACCGTACAAGGGCTGTCGCATACACCTGCTGCCGCTTTGGGCTCATGCCGCTACAAATTGAGGCCGGAAGACGGCGAACGCGCTTTAGAGATCCTACAAGTCCACAATGTGCGCTACTTTTTCTACATCGGTGGCAACGACTCGGCCGAGACGGCCCATCACATCGCCCGGTTAGCACAGGAGCGAGGTTACGAACTACACGTCATCAGCCTTCCCAAGACCATTGACAATGACCTGGTGGAGACCGATCATTGCCTGGGTTACGGCAGCGTGGCCCGTTTCGTGGCCATGGCCACTATGGACGCGGGCCGGGATACCGAGGCCATGCGCCTCCTCGAGCCGGTCAAGATCATCGAGGTCATGGGCCGCGATGCGGGATGGGTGGCCGCGGCCGCCGCTCTGGCCAAAGGGAGGGAGGAGGATGCACCCCACCTGATCTACACTCCCGAGAGACCACTGACTCTGGAGCGGTTTCTGGAGGACGTGCAGAGGGTATACCGCCAGCTTGGCTATGTGGTGGCCGTAATGGCCGAGATGGTGAGGAAGGAAGATGGAGCCCTGCTGGTTATTCCCGACGAGGACGCAGAGAAGGATCCCTTCGGCCACCCTCGTCCTTCCAGCCCGGCCCGCTTCTTGTGCCGGCTGATAGCCTCGGAGTTGGGTTTGCGGGCCAGGTTCGACAAGCCGGGCACGATCCAACGGACGGCGATGGCCTATGCCTCGTCCACTGATCTGGAGGAAGCTTATCTGGCAGGCAGGATGGCGGTCAGGTACGCCCTTCAAGGCAAGAGCGATTGCATGGTCACCCTCGTCCGTGAGCCCGGCGACGGCTACCGCTGTTTCACCGGGTTGGCTCCTCTGGCAAAGATTGCCAACGCCCTGAAAACGCTGCCCGACGAATACATCACTCCCAAGGGCAATTTCGTGACCGAGGCCTTCCTAGAATACGCGCGGCCTCTCATTGGGGATCCGTTGCCCACCTACGCGCGCCTGCAGAAAGTGCCGGTCGGGAAGAGATTGCCGTGAGGTGCGACCGCCTCTTGTGAAAGGAGTCTATCAATGGCGAACCTGAAACGCACCATGTTCCGCGAATATGACCTTCGCGGCAGGGTAAACGATAAGGAGTTGAACGAGGATACCGTCAGGATCCTGGCCAAAGCTTATGGAACGATGCTTCGGCGACGGGATATTGAAGTGGCAGTGGTTGGCCACGATTACAGAGAATCTTCCGAAGGACTTACCCAGGCAGCGATTGAGGGGCTCGTATCCACCGGCGTCAACGTGATCAGCCTGGGTATGATTTTGACTCCGATGATGTATTCGGCCCAGTATCATTACGAGACCGAGGGCGGGCTCATGGTCACGGCTTCCCACAATCCCAGTGGATGGAGTGGGCTGAAGCTAGCCCTTGGCTATTCCTATACGTTTGGGCCAGAGGAGATGGGGGAGCTATACGAACTGACCGTCAGCGAGGACTTTGCCTCTGGAAATGGCACGGTCCAAACCGATGATTTCACAGAACACTACGCAGCAGACCTCTTGAAGCGCATCAAGATGGAACGCCCGATGAAGGTTGTCGTCAACACAGGGAACGGAACCGCCGGCGCGTTTGTCCCGGCTATCTTGCGCAGAGCAGGGTGCGAGGTGGTCGAACTGTACTGCAATCTGGATTGGGACTTTCCCGTTTACTTCCCCAATCCCTCATTAGTGGAAATGATGGAAGACACGGGACGGAAAGTGGTCGAAACAGGAGCCGACATCGGCCTGGCCATTGACGGCGATGGAGACCGGCTGGGCATTACCGACGAGCGGGGTCAAGTTGTCTGGCCCGACCGTTTCCTCATTCTTCTCTCGCGGCAAGTTCTGGAAAAGCACCCCGGCTCGAAGATTGTATTCGACGTAAAGTGCTCTCAGGCCCTACCGGAAGACATTGAGGCCCACGGTGGTATCCCCATTATGTGGAAAACGGGACACTCCCACATCAAGAAAAAGGTCCAGGAAGAAAAAGCGGTACTGGGGGGGGAGATGAGCGGCCACATATTCATAAGCCGACCCGAGTATCACGGGTTTGACGATGGCGTTTTTGCCGCTTTGAAACTGACCGAATACCTTTCACAACAAACAGGCACAATGTCCGAAGTGATTGCCAACACACCGTATTACGTCTCCACTCCAGCTTTGCAGGCCGCTTGTGCAGATGAAATCAAATATGACGTGGTCGAAAAGTTGACCCAAGAATTCAAAGCGGAGGGATACGAGGTCAACGACATCAATGGAGCCAGGGTCAACTTTGGCGATGGGTGGGGACTGGTCCGCGCCTCCTCTAATCTCCCTGTATTGGTCTTGCGCTTCGAAGCCAAGACTCAGGAGCGACTTGATGAGATTATAGCCATCTTCCGGCAAAAGCTCTCAAAGTACCCCGAAATTGGGGAGAAATGGGAAAGCGGGTAATGTTGATTGACACCCACGCCCACCTTGACTTCTCTGAATTCGACGCGGACCGTCAAGAGGTCATCGCTCGCGCTCAGGAAGCTGGGGTGGAGATCATCGTCAACGCCGGGGCCGGGCTGGAAGCCAGCCAGGCGGGGGTAGCCCTGGCCGAGACTTACTCCCAGGTCTATGCTGCGGTCGGAGTCCACCCCCATGAGGCTAAGACCCTGACTGAAGACGTTCTGGCAAAGCTACGGGTCCTGGCTCAGCACCCAAAAGTGGTGGCCATCGGTGAGATAGGGTTGGATTACTATCGTGACCGCTCACCCCGGCCGGTCCAGCGCCAGGCTTTTCAACAGCAACTGGCTCTGGCCAGGGAAACAGGTAAACCCATCATCGTCCACGACCGCGAAGCCCACCAAGACGTCATGAACATGCTCCGCCAATGGGCTAGTGAGGTGCGTGCCACCAACAACCCAACAACCCAACAACCTAACAACCTATCTACCCAGCCACCTAACCATCCAACCACCCAACTGGGCGTGATGCACTGCTTCTCCGGTGATCTGGCTATGGCCCGAGAGGTCATCGAGATGGGCTTCTATATCTCCATCCCCGGCCCGGTCACTTTCACCAACGCCCGTCGTCTGCCGGAGCTGGTACGCACTCTGCCGCTGGAACGACTGGTGATTGAAACCGATTGTCCTTATCTCACCCCTCATCCCCACCGGGGGAAGCGCAACGAGCCAGCTTACGTCAGGCTGGTGGCGGAAGCCATCGCACAGATCAGAGGGATACCGCTGGAACAGGTAGCGCGTATCACTACTGCCAACGCCCGGGCGCTCTTTGGCCTGGAATCGCCCGGAGTTGCCTAATATCGAAAGGAAGGGACTTGAAAATCATCTCCATTCTTGGCCTGGTTCACGAGGAATTACAACGCGTAGAACAGAAGATGCGTGAGGCCGGCCAGGTCGAATATGAGCCCCTGGCGGCGGTATTGGACTATCTTTTGAAAAGCGGGGGAAAACGCCTGCGGCCAGCTTTGGCTCTACTATCATGCAAGTTTCACCCCGCCGATCCAGAGAAGACCATCTCTCTGGCTGCCTCGGTGGAAATGCTGCACACGGCCACCCTCGTCCATGATGATATGATAGATAACTCCCTCATCCGGCGGGGCAATCCTACCCTCAATGCCACCTGGAACAGTGGGGCAACCGTCCTGGCCGGTGATTTCCTTTTTGCCCAGGCGGCAGGCCTGGCCGCAGAGACAGAGAATGTGCGCGTGATGTCCATCTTCGCCCAAACCTTGACTACTATTTGCAGCGGGGAACTGAAGCAAATTTTCAACGGCCGAGGGCGTCTTCCTACCAGAGAGGAATACTATCAACGCATCTACAGCAAGACCGCTTCCCTTTTCGCCGCTTCGACGGAGGCCGGGGCGGTGCTGAGCGGGGCGCCGGAGCCGGAGGTACAGGCCCTGCGCGAATATGGCCGCACCCTGGGTATGGCCTTCCAGATCGTTGACGACGTGCTGGACTTTGTAGGCGACGAACGTGAATTGGGCAAGCCCGTCGGCAGCGACCTGCGCCAGGGAATCGTCACCCTGCCGGCACTCTATTTCCACGAGATGCATCCGGCAGACGAGACGCTGCTGAAAGTACTCCACGACCCAGGAGAAGAGGCGGTGAGAGCGGTCGTGGCCGCCATCAAGGAATCTGGGGCCGTGGAAGCGGCCCTGGATGAAGCCAGAACCTTCGCTCAGCGCAGCCGGGAGTCCTTGCAGATATTGCCTCACAACGAGTATCGCCAGGCCATGCTGGACTTGGCCGACTATGTGGTAGAGCGGCGCCGGTGACCTGTGCCACTTGTGCCGCAACAGTGGCGGGTGGAGGCTGGCCACTACCATATCTTAACGACGCGGCGGCCCTCGAGCCGCCGTCTTTCACTTACAGCTATCAGCTTTGAGGCGGAGGGACGTTATTGGACCTCTCCATCGTCATCGTCAACTGGAACGTGCGAGAGCTGTTGCGGCGCTGTCTGCACTCGGTCTATCAGGCCGCGGAGACCAATCTTGAGTTGGAGGTCATTGTCGTGGACAACGCCTCCGGTGACGGCAGTGCAGCTATGGTCCGTGAGCAGTTTCCCCAGGTGCACCTGATCGCCAACGATGAGAACCTGGGCTTCACCAGAGGCAACAACCAGGCCATCGCCCAGAGCCGGGGGCGCTACGTGCTCCTGCTGAACCCGGACACCGAAGTGGTGGGCGATGCCCTGAACACGATGGTGCAGTACATGGACGCCCATCCCCAGGTGGGGGCTCTGGGACCACAATTGCTGAACCCTGATGGCAGCGTGCAGCCCTCGCGGCGTCGCTTCCCGACTGTGGCCACGGCTTTTCTGGAGAGCACCGTCCTCCAGCAGTGGCTTCCCGACAACAGAGTCCTGCGCCGTTACTACGTCCGTGATCGGGGGGACGACGAGGTGCAGGAGGTGGATTGGGTGGTGGGGGCCTGCCTTCTGGCCCGCCGCCAAGCCATCGAGCAGGTCGGTTTGCTGGACGAAGATTTCTTCATGTACTCCGAAGAGATGGATTGGTGCCGTCGCTTTAAAGAACGCGGCTGGCAGGTGGTCTATCTGCCTACGGCCCAGGTCATTCACCACGAGGCCAGATCCAGCGAGCAGGTGAAACCTTTGCAGCACATTCAATTCCAACGCAGCAAAGTCCTCTACTTCCGCAAGCATCACGGTCGTTGGCAGGCTGAGGCCCTGCGCCTTTTCCTGCTGGCTACCTATGTCTACCAACTGCTACTGGAATCTCTGAAGTGGCTGCTGGGGCACAAGCGACCGCTGCGGGCAGAGCGGGTGAGAGCGCATTGGCAGGTGCTCAGGTCAGGGCTGCGGTGATTCAACAGCCTGTCACACTCACCCTCTCCCCGCAGATTTTCCTCAAGGTGCGAAAATATGCCTCGATTGGTTGAAGCTATTGTTTTAGACACTAATGGCCGGCAACTCTCGCCCACCACCATTGAAAAAGCGCGGAAGCTCATCGCCCAAGGCAAAGCGACACTGGTCTGCGAGGAGCCTTTCACCATCCAGCTTCCCTACGCCGTGGAGTTGCCCCCAGGGCCGGAACCGGCTGAGGAGGCGCCCATTGGTGAGGGCCGGCGCATCCTGTTGCATATCTGCTGCGGGCCGTGCAGCACCTATACCATCGAGCGGCTGCGGGAAGAGGGCTTTGCTGTAACCGGCTTCTGGTACAACCCCAACATTCACCCCTGGCAGGAGCACCAACAGCGCAGAGAGAGTCTGGTCAAGTACACTGAGGCCGTGGGGTTGCCCATGATCTGGCATGAGCGGTACGAGATGCCCCTGTTTCTGCGAGCAGTGGCAGGACATGAAAGGTTTCGCCAGCGGTGTGCCATCTGCTACCGGATGCGCCTGGAGAAGACGGCTCAGATGGCGGCCAGGCAAGGCTTCGATGCCTTCACTACCACTTTGCTCATCAGCCCTCACCAGGACCAGGAGTTGATTCGCCAGGTGGGGGAAGAGGTGGCGGTCCAGCATGGCATCGAGTTCTATTTCGAGAACTTTCGGCGGGGGTGGTCGGAGCGAGGGCGGCTGACACGGGAACACGACCTGTATCGCCAGCAATACTGCGGCTGCATCTACAGTGAATGGGAGCGATACAACGGCACG
>JAOZOT010000111.1 GCA_029933115.1 Anaerolineae bacterium
CCTCACGTCCGACGGATGCGCGGGTCCAGGAATCCGTAACCCAGGTCTACCAGAAGGTTGGCCAGGCCGTAGGCCGCCGCGATCAGCAGGGTCAGCCCGATGATGATGGGATAATCGCGGGCGTAGAAAGCATCAAATCCCAGGCGGCCCAACCCCGGGATACCAAACCAGAACTCGGTGATAAAGGTTCCTTCCACCAGCCCCCCCAGCATAAAGCCCATGATGGTGCTGAGAGGGATGAGGGCGTTGCGCAGGGCGTGGCGCAAAATCACCGCCCGTTCAGTCAGGCCCTTGGCTCGAGCCGTGCGCACATAATCCTCACGCAGGACCTCCAGCATCCCCGCCCGCGTCTGGCGGGTGAAAACCGCCATCGGCCCCAGGGACAGGACCACCGCCGGCAGGATGATCTTGGTGCTGAAGATGCCGTCCCAACCGCCCGGAGGCAGAATACGCCACAGACGGGCAAAGATATAAGTGAGCACCGGGGCCAGGACAAAAGTGGGTATAGAGATGCCCCCTACCACCAGCGCCGTTATCAGCCGGTCCGTCCAACTCCCATGCTTCAAAGCAGCCACAATGCCGAGTGGTATGCCGATCATCACCCCCAACACGCCAGAGACCAGGTTGAGTTGCACCGTGATGGGGAGAGATGTACCGATGAGACGGCGCACCGGCTGCCCTCGATATTTGACGATGGACTCCCCAAAGTCGCCGTGCAGGGCCCGCCAGACATAGTTAGCATACTGGACGTATAAAGGCCGGTCCAAACCCCACATCTGTTTGATGCGGGCCGCGACAGCGGGGTTGGTGTGCTGTCCCAGGAGTACCCGCACCGGGTCACCGGGCCCGTAGTATCCCAAGGTAAAGGTGATAAAAGTGACGATCAGCAGCAAAACCGGCAGCCACAAAAAGCGCCGGACAACGTAAACAATCACTTGTCCTCACCTCTTCAGTCCGCCTCGATGGATACGTATTGCAGCTTGGGAATAATCATAGGGGGGTAGATCATGCCTTTGACGTAAGGCTTGGTCAGCCAGTATTCCACCTCGTAGAAAAGCGGCACCCAGGGAGCATCGTTGATGATGATCTGCTCCGCTTCCCGGTACAGTTTGAGGCGTTCGTCTGGGTCCTGCTCTGTCCGGGCCTTCTCCAGCAACTCGTCTACTTCGGGATTGGAATATCCCATGTGGTTGTCGTTCTTCTCGCTGTGGAAGAGGACGTCCAGGAAATTCTCCGGATCGGGATAGTCGGCTATCCAGCCAAGGGAGTACATCTGATAGGGGTTCTCTTCCTGGCTGATGTCGCTGAGAAAAGTGGCCCATTCGGTTTGTTGGATGGCGATGTCCACTCCCAGGTTCTCCCTGTACATCCCTACCACGGCCTCGATCATCCGCGAAGGAGCCCCTCCGGCCCCGGTGGTGTAGAGGGTGATCTCGGGCAGATCGGCCACGTCCCCGTATTTGGACTCGGCGATCAACTCCAGGGCTTTGTCCGGATCGAAGGAGAGCACCTTAAGGTCCTCGTTGTGGTAGCCGGGCATGGTGGGGGGCACGATGCCTGTGGCCGCCGGCACCGTCTTCTTGTAGATGACGTCCATGATGCGCTGCTTGTCCAAGGCATAGTTGAAAGCCTGGCGCACCTTGACATCATCAAAGGGTGGCTGCCTGACGTTGAAACCGAGGTAAAAAGTGCTCATGGTGGGCGCGATGGTCAATTCCTTGTTGAGAGGATTGGCCGGGTCGGTGACCCGCTCGATGTCGTTCAGGCTCACGGGCACAGCATCTAGCTCACCGTTCTCGTACATGGTCATAGCCGAGCCACCGGCCAGGATAAAGTTCACCTGCTCCAAAGAAGGTTTGGGCTCGCCGTAGTAGAGCTCGTTTCGCTCCAAGATGATCCGCCGCCCGAAGCGGTATTCCTTGAGCTTGAAAGGTCCTGTGCCGTTGGGCTCGTCGGTCCAGGTGCGCCCGCCGCGCTCCACATTGTCCTTGTCCACAACAAAGGCCGTAGAGTGAGTCAGCTTGCCCAGGAAATAGGGCTTGGGAGCGTCAATGGTGATCTGGAGAGTGTGATCGTCAATCACTTCAACGCCGGAGACCTCGTCTGCCAGGCCATACAGCTTTTCTTTAGCGCCTACGATGTCGCCCAGGTAGGTGTCGGCCACCACCGAGCCCGTCCAGGGGTCGCAGGCCCTTTCAAAGGAATACTTGAAGTCGCGGGCAGTGACGGGCTTGCCGTCGTGGAATTTGACATCGTCCCTCAGATAGAAGGTATAGACAGTACCGTCCTCGCTGACTTCCCAACGCTCGGCGATGTCGGGCACGACTTCCAATTGAGGGTTGAGGGTCACCAGCCCACTGAAGATCTCTACGATGTAGGCGGCCGAGGTGGCATCCTGGCTCAGATGAGGGTCAAGGGTAGGGGGATCGGCGCCGATCAGGTTCAAAGTAGCGCCCTTAGGAGCCGAAGGAGCAGTCGGCTCAGGTGTCCTGGCCATTGGTCCGACGCTCCCCTGCCGATACAACCACCACCCCCCGCCAAAGATGCCGGCCACACAGGCCGTAGCCACACAAGCTACCAACACAATAACCGCTATCGTCCACAAGCGATTGTCTTCCATTTGTTCTTTCCTCACTTTCTGCTCAGCACTCGCGACCACCGATATACTAACACAGACCTTTATCCTTGTCAAGCTGTTTTTGTCTGCGGGCTTGCGCAGAGGAACACCCCTCACACCCCCCAACCCACCGCGCAAGCCTTCTGTGAGCCACGCGGTTAAAGCCTGCCGATGACCGTGAAGCCTATTCCGAACTGGGCTCGAACTGCACCCGTTGAGGCCGTTATCCAGCTTGACATTGGTGGTAAAATGCATACAATAGAAGCAAGTCGCTGAGCACCCTCAATGGGGGGTATCGGATGAGCGTGGTGGATGAGATCAAGGAAAGATTGGATATAGTTGACGTCATCTCAGGTTACGTCCCCCTCAAAAAGGCCGGGCGCAACTTTAAAGGGCTGTGCCCCTTCCACGCTGAGAAGACACCCTCTTTCATCGTTTTCCCCGACACTCAAAGCTGGCATTGCTTCGGCGCCTGCGGTACAGGCGGCGATGTCTTCAGCTTCATCATGAAGCGGGAGAACCTAGAATTCAGCGAGGCTCTGCGACTGCTGGCCAAGCGAGCCGGGGTGGAACTGGCCCCCAGGGGGGCAGCCGAAACCGCCGAGGAAAAGCGCAAAGAACGCCTGCGAGAGATCAACGCTGCGGCCGCCCAATACTTCCACAACCTGCTTTTGCAATCCGGCGAAGGAGCCAGGGCCAGGGAATATCTGGCTGAGAGAGCGATAGCCGCAGAGACCGTCAGGGCTTTTCAGTTGGGCTACGCCCTGGACACCTGGGAGGCGCTGAAAGGCCACCTCGTTGGTCGGGGCTACGAAGTGGCCGACATTCTGGCCGCCGGCCTCATCGTCGAGCGAGAGGGAGGTGGCTACTATGACCGCTTCCGCGGACGGTTGATCTTTCCCATCCGTGATATGCGTGGCCGGGTTATAGGCTTCGGCGGGCGCGTGCTGGACGATAGCCAACCCAAATACCTCAACTCTCCACAGACCCCTCTCTTTAACAAGAGCAGCGTCCTTTATGGCATAGACCTGGCCAAAGGAGCCATCCGCCGGGAGAACATGGCTGTCATCGTCGAGGGCTACATGGATGTGCTGATGGCTCACCAGCACGGCATCGCCAACGTGGTCGCATCTATGGGCACCGCTCTGACCGAAGCTCAACTCAGGCTTCTGAAAAGGCTGACCAAGAAATTCACCCTGGCCTTGGATGCCGACGCTGCCGGTGATCAGGCCACCTTACGTGGTCTGGCCTTGGCCAGAGAGACCCTGGATCACCAGGTAGTGCCTGTTCCTACCCCGCGCGGCCTGATCAGCTACGAAGGCCGTCTGGACGCTGAAATCCGCATCATCACCCTGCCTGAAGGCAAGGATCCCGACGAGGTCATCAGAGAAAGCCCGGACCGCTGGAACGAGTTGGTGCGCAAGGCCCTGCCTGTCGTTGATTACTACTTTGAAGCCCTTACTACCGACCTCGACCTGAACTCGGCTAAAGGCAAATCAGAAGCCGTGCGTAGATTGTTGCCCATCATCCGCGAGATAGCCGATAGCACAGAGCAGACCCATTATCTGCAGAAGCTGTCTCGTCTGGTCAGAGAGGATGAAAGGAAGCTTCAGGCCAGGCTCACAGGCAAAGCCACGAAGCCAAAAGTCCTGCAGAAAAAGGGAGGCCCCCTTTCAGGCCTGCCCGGGCTTCCCGAGGCCGAGAAGTATTGCCTTTTGCTGTTCCTCAAAGAGCCCGAATTGATTCTGGAGGCCGAGGCTCTGTTGCAGGAACTAGGGCTTGAGGGCCTGGCGCCCGACGATTTTGACCAGGCTGAAAACAGAGAGATTTTTGCCGCCTGGCGCGAGTATTTGAAAAGTCAGGAGAATGGCTGTGATTTGGAAGAGTTTCAAGCGACGCTTGATACACCTTTGCAAACTTGTCTCTCAAAACTGCTGGCCGAGTACATTCCGTCTGAGGATGAAGCGGCCAAGGACATCGGTCGGAGTGTTCTGAGGCTTCGAGAGCGCAAGCTCAGATCTCGAAACGAGATGCTACCTTTCCTGCAAGCAGAGGCCGAGGAACAGGGTGATTGGGAAGCCCTCAAGCAGTACCGCCAGATGGTAGAGGACAATGCCAACAAGTTGGGTAGAATACAGCAGGCCCTCAAAGCGCGGACGCTCTTTGGTCGGAGGGAAGCTGCTCATGACAATCTGCTGTGATCCTCGTGGGAACGGGAGTGGGTTGTACGCCTGAAAGGCTGACAAGCAATGGCCAAGCGATCCAAGCAGAAGCCAGGTGTGAGGAAGTCGCTCGCCAAAGACGGAGAGCAAAGCCACCTCACTCAAAAGGATATTCTGGAAGCCCTCCCCGAAGTGGAGCCGGATACTGAACAGATTGACCCTCTTTATGACCTCCTCATCCAAGAGGAGGTTGATGTGATTGATGCCGGCGACTCTTCTGAGGATGAACTGGTCAATATAGAAAGCGCCCTCGAACTGAAAGAGGACTCGGCGGAAGAGAGCGAGGTCGAAAAAGAAGATGCTGACCTCCCTGCCGAGCCTCTCCTGGATTTGGGCGGCCCCGAAATGACCAGCGATCCGGTGAGGATGTACCTGCGGGAAATTGGCCGTGTGTCCCTTTTGACTCCCGAGGAAGAGGTGAGCCTGGCCGAAGCTATTCGGCGGGGTGATAGAGCCCGCCACCGCTTGAAATTGAAAAGAGCCGATCTTACCCCCAAAGAAAGGGCCAAACTTCAAGCGGAGGTGCGCGAGGGAGAGCTGGCCAAAAGGCGTCTGGCAGAGGCCAATTTGCGCCTGGTAGTGAGCGTGGCCAAGCGTTACATTGGCCGTGGCATGTCCTTCCTGGACTTGATTCAGGAGGGAAACATCGGCCTGCTCAGAGCCGTGGAAAAATTCGATCACCGGAAGGGCTACAAATTCTCCACTTATGCCACCTGGTGGATCCGCCAGGCTATCAGCCGAGCCATCGCCGACCAGGCTCGCACCATCCGCATCCCTGTGCACATGGTAGAAACCATCAACCGGCTGGTGCGTACCCAGCGGCGTCTCTTGCAAGAGTTGGGGCGAGAGCCTTCTCCCGAGGAAATCGCTCTGGAGATGAACTTGCTGCCCAAGGAGGATAAACTCGCCTACGAGGAAGCCATAGCTGCGGGTGAGGCTGTGGACCCGGCTCTGGAAAGGAAGCTCAGGCGGGCAGCGTCCAAAGTGAGGCGGATCATGCGCGTGGCTCAGGAGCCCATGTCCCTGGAGACGCCCATTGGCAGTGAGGAAAACAGCTACCTGGGTGATTTCATCGAGGACGAATCCCTGCCCGGCCCTGTGGATGCCGCTTCGCGCCAGTTGCTGAAGGAACAAATGGCCGACATCCTCAGTTCCTTGAGTGAGCGGGAGCGTAAGGTTCTGGAGATGCGTTTCGGTTTGAAGGATGGGCGAGGCCGCACTCTGGAGGAGGTCGGTCAAGAGTTCGGTGTGACGCGGGAACGCATCCGCCAAATCGAGGCCAAAGCCCTCAGAAAGCTTCGCCATCCCATCCGCAGCCGAAAGCTGAGGGATTATTTGGCTTGACTAATTAGCCTGTGGGGTGTATAATATATCAGCCTTCCTCGGTAGCTCAATTGGCAGAGCGGCCGGCTGTTAACCGGTTGGTTGTAGGTTCGAGTCCTACCCGAGGAGCCAGGTATAGGGCGACAACGTACCTGCCCTCAGAGCGTGTCTGAAAATTCGGGGGGGGGCGGTGCTCGTAGTAACATGGTACGAAGCCCCCGTCGCAGGCGTGAGATCACGGCTATGCCGGGTTACCGGGTGCGAGTAGAAGCGTGGGCCGGCTATCACCGACCCCCCGCTTCGCAGGGGGCTTGAAATCAACCATGCCTGGGTAGTTACACGACTTCAGTCGTTTTTAGTCTCAGAGCACCGGTCGTTAGCGACTCAAGTCGCCACTACGAGCATTTTTCAGACACGCTGTCAGAGGGCGTGGGGTCGAACTCCACCCGCTCTTCCAAGCTTCCGTCTGGAGGCGGCACAAGTCCCAGCTTTAGTTGGGAATCTTTTGAGATGGTGGTCTTACAGCGCTTGGTGGAGGTCCGCCAAGCGCTTTTGCTATTCATCCACACCTTTTAACGCCTTGAGGGGGAGAAACAATGAGCCAGTCGAACAAGGAGAGGCAATTGTTATCGCGCCGGGATGCCCTGAAAGCGTTGGCGGCCGCCGGAGGCGCTGTGGCCTTGTCCATGCTGCCAAACAAGTGGGAGAAGCCGGCAGTCAAGGTGGGCACGCTGCCGGCCTTCGCCCAGACCTCGCCGGTGCCGGGCACAGCTACGCTGTACGTCACCAACAACACCGATGGCATACTAACTATCGAGATAATAGGCTACGGCTCCCGGGATTTCGGGGCCGAAACCTCGGAGTACTGGTATGGCGTCACGCCAGGTGTGTATGACCTCAACGTCACCATAACCGGTGGGAGCTGCCCGACGAGTGGTACCGTTCATAACGTGCCTCTCCCCGCAGATCAGACGACCACTCTCACGGCCCAGTGCCCGTAACGGTAGAATAGAGTCATTCAGTCCACCGAGCAAATTCACAGACAGAAAGGGGGGTCTCAGCCCAGCCAGAAGCGCATGGGGCTGGCCTCCTTTTTCTTGATCATGCGTTGGAGAGAAAAAGACAAATGCTCGACGCAAGACGCCCACGTCAAGCCCCCGGCTATCAAGTGGCCGACATGGAATCGCTGGACGGCGAGATAGTCCTCTTTCACCCGGCCACACAAAAGATATTGTATAGCAACCGCAGCGGTGCGTTGATCTGGGGGTTGTGCGACGGGCAGCGCACCGTAGCCGACATCATCCAACTGTTAAGCGAAGCCTACCCCGATTCCGCTTTGGAAATCGAGGCCGACGTGCGCGACACACTGCTTACCTTTGCCAGGCAGGGCGCTATCGAGTGGGTATGAGAGGCAATCTATTGTGTGTCCAGTTCGGCGACAATGCCGCCCTCATTTTGTGTGACGACCACGCCTTGCGTCAGTCGCTACGCCGACACCTCCGCCATTGTCTGGGAGATACTGCCCCGGCAGTGGTGACGTACAAGGTTACCCTTGAAGAGGACCAAGCAGTGCAACTGCTGGCCAACGATGAATTGCTGTACCGTGGCCTCCGGTCTTCCTGTCTCATTGAGTACCTGATGCAAGACCTGACTGTGGCCTTGACCGCTCATTGCCGACAGCACCTAGTCTTTCACGCCGCCGGCCTGGCGCGCGGCGAGAACGGCCTCATCCTCTGTGGCGGATCGGGTAGCGGCAAATCAACGTTGGCCGCCTGGTTGACAGCCAGTGGCTTTGATTTTTTGAGCGATGAGTTGGTGGCCGTCACCCCCAACGGAGGTGAAATGAGCGGTCTGGCCCGCCCTATCGGCCTGAAAGCGGGTTCCGCTTTTGTCTGGCAGCACTGGCTGGATGAAACCGCCCGCCCCAACCTGACCCACCTCTCCAATGGGGCGGTCTTGCTGGACCCAGAGCTACTGCGCCCCCGCTGCGTACGCGCCTCGGCTCATCCACAAATCCTCCTTTTTCCTCGCTACGCAGCCGGTGAACCTTTCACGGTCCAGCGGTTATCCACTGCCGAAGCGTTATTCCACCTGATGCATCGCCTGATAAACGCCAAAAATCTGCCGGGTCACGGCTTTGCGGCGGCCACGCACCTGGCCCGGCAGACCATTGCCTACAGCCTGACCTACGCCGACGTAACCTCGGTCGCAGAATGGATCGAACAAACTGATTGGTCTTGACCTGAAAGCCCCTCGCGCGAGGGGCTTTTTGTATAGCTGTGGTATGATTCGCCTGGGCTCTATTCACGAATGGCGCCGCCTCACCAAAGTATAGTAGGCGAGGTCAACGAGGTTCAAGAACACCTCACAAAGGGCTTTGCAGAGGTGAAACCCGTAGTAGAGACGGGCTTTTATGGAGTTCGAGACGTTATATCGTCTGACAATGAACCGAAGCTCAGGCCACAGGTATCGAAAAAGATCGAGCAGCCGCACGGGGCGGAGCATCAGATCGGAGCGGAGCTCCAATAGCCTTCTGAGTGGGCGCAAGAGGCCACTGTCTGAGCGTTCCCCTCTCAGATCCTCGACAGCCAGGGCAAAGATTTTCCCCTCCAGCCAACCGGTCCGTGGAGCGGGCAGGCTCTCCAGGACAGCCTTTGGAACAGGGGCATTGAAAAGTTGCACAACCGAAGCTAGGCCGGGCTGCACTGTAGACTCGACCTGCCAGCACTCGGCTTTGCGCACGGTGAGGTCCCAGTCCAGGTCCGGCCCATAGCGTCGTATCACTTCGGCAATATCGCAGTATAGGATCAGAAAGCCGCTGGCCAGAATCAACTCGGCAAAATCGGGCCTGGGGAGAATATACTTGCTGTAGTAGCAGTGTTTGATGAGGTGGACGCACAAGCTCAGCAGCAGATTCTCCGGGGGCATGAGCAAAGCCTCGGCGCCGGCTACCTGGCCGCTTATGGCCTCCTCGAAAATCTCGGCGTAGTCAATGTTGAACACAGTGTATTTGTGATCCAAAGCCCAGTGAAGCTCGGTGACCACCCCTCCCCTTCTCAGGTATTGCAGGTGCAGATGGTTTCTCTCAAAGTATTTCGCATCTATGCCGTGGGGAGGAGGGCGATACGCCAAGTCAAAGAGAGTTTGCCGAGCCCGCGCCAGGTCTTGCTTGCGGATCAGCAGATCAATGTCGGTGAAAAGCCTCAGCGCCGGGTCTCCGTAAACGGTTTCGCCCAAAACCAATCCCCGCAGGAGTATGGCCTCAATGTCTTCTCTCCTGAAACGGAGTAGTATCTCCCTGGTGGCCTGCTCAAAAAGAGTGCTGCGAGAAAGCCCCAAATAATACGAATCCTCGAGCGCTTTCATCGCCTTCGCCGGCACCAATATGCTCAGGCCCGTCTCCCGCAAGGTGCGGTAGAGCAAGGGGGCCACCCGGTTGTGCAAAGCCACCCGGACGATCCGCGCCCAATCAAGATCTTCAGCACAGAGCTGACCGATCAGGTGACGGTCGTCCTCATCTATCTGAGTTCTGGCACAGCGCAGCAAAAAAAGCGTTTCCTTCAATCCATCCACTACCGTCCTCCGAGGCAGCTCCGTTTGGACCTGAAAACAGCCCGCAGGGCTTTGCCCTTTCAGCCCGACGGCTTTAG
>JAOZOT010000574.1 GCA_029933115.1 Anaerolineae bacterium
TTCTCCGGCCCACTTCAGGGAATTCATCCTACCCCGCTTGAAACAGATTACCGACAAATGTCACCGGCATGGACTGGTCTACATCAAACACACCGACGGCAATGTGATGGCCATAGAAAAAGAGTTTCTGGAGGATTCGGGCGTGGACGGCTACCATCCCGTAGACCCTGGGGCCGGCATGGATATCGGCTATATCAAGCAGAAACACGGCCATCGCTTGACCGTGCTGGGTAACGTGGATTGTGCGCATACTTTAGTGCACGGCAGTCGCCGGCAGATCATTGATGAGACGGTGGATGTCATCAGGAAAGCAGCGCCAGGCGGCGGGTTTGTGCTCAGTTCCAGTAACTCTATCCACAGTGGTATCCCAACGGAGAATTTCTTGACCATGTTGGAAGCTGCCCGGCAGTATGGGAAGTACCCCATTACCCTCTGACGAGGAGAGCCCATGTCTGTAGGCAAGGATAAGCCGGCCCTTTTCGGCGGGGCTCCGGCGAGAACCAAACCGATCCCCCCTATGTTCCCCGGTGGCATGGAAATCGGCTCGGAGGAGAAAGCCGCCGTGATGGAAGTGTTGGATGAAAGAACTCTTTTCCGTTACTACGGCCCCACCGATTTTGTCTCCAGGGTATCCAGGCTGGAGGAAGAATTTGCAGCACATTTCAGAGTGCGCTACGCCCTGGCGGTCAGCTCAGGCACGGCGGCGCTCATTACGGCGCTGGTTGCCCTGGGAATAGGGCCAGGCGACGAAGTGATCGTCCCGGCCTACACTTTCATTGCCTCCGTGACCGCTGTCCTGGCGGCCAGAGCGATACCGGTCATCGTTGAAGTGGATGAATCGTTGACTCTCGATCCATCGGCTTTGGAGGACAAACTCACTCCTTACACCAAAGCTATTATGCCCGTCCACATGCGTGGAGCCCCGTGTGCCATGGAGCAAATCATGGAAATAGCCCGCAGGCATGATCTGAAAGTGATAGAGGATGTCGCCCAGGCCACAGGAGGGACCTACGCCGGAAAGCGGCTGGGCACCATCGGCCATGTCGGTGCTTTCAGCTTGCAATTGCACAAGATCATCACCACCGGTGAAGGCGGCATGGTGGTCACAGATGAGCAATCCTTTTTCTACCGCGCCAGGATGTATCATGATTCGGCCGGATTCTGGCGGATGGAACATCCAGGAGAGTTGCCGATCCCCGGCGTGAACTACCGCATGAGCGAGATCGCCGGCGCTCTGGGCCTGGTCCAACTCGGCCGGCTGGAGGATCTGCTGGCGCGCATGAGAAGGCTCAAGGCCCGGCTGAAGGCCGGTCTCGAGGGGTTACACTTTCGACGCATAAACGACGAGGCAGGCGACGCGGCCGTGTGCCTGGTCTTCTATCTGCCCGAAGCTGATCTGGCCCAACAAGTCGCGGCCGCTCTGAAAGCCGAGAACGTGGGAGCCAGCGTCCTCTATGACCCAGATGTGCCCAACTGGCACGTCTACATCAATTGGAAGCACATCTTGGCCCAGAAGACTGTTACCGACGAGGGTTGTCCCTATCGCTGTCCGCTGTATCAAGGGGAGGTAAAATACGCTCCCGATATGTGTCCTCAAACGTTGGATCTGCTGTCGCGGGCGGTGCACCTGGATATCAGCCCCCTCTTGACAGATGATGACGTTGACCAGATCATCGAAGCCATCAACAAAGTGTGCAGATGGTACGGTCTCATTCCCTGAGGGGATTGGGGGAAGAGAGATGGCTTACTTGCTCATCGGTTACGACGTCGAATCCCCAGAGGACGAAATAACGACCGCCTTCCTGAGGCGCGCCGATTTGCTGCATACTTCACTGGGTGTCCCGGCCACCTTTTTCGTCCGCGGACAGAACCTGGAAAGCAACCCGGCCGCTTTTGAGGTGGTGGCTGCCAACCCGTTACTGGAAGTGCAGCAGCACACCTACTCACATGTGTTATTGAAGACCGTGTGCCAGTGCAACGAAGAAGGTGTGACCGTCTTTCGTGGCGGCACTTTGGAGGAGATCAAGGCCGACGTGGCCAGGGCCAGCGCCCTGCTCAGAAAGCACCTGGGGGTCGAATGCGTCGGTTTGACCGCTCCCTACACCTACTATCGCGGCCTGAGTGACAGGCCCGATGTCTTGGAAATCCTGTGGGAGCTGGGTATTCGCTATATCCGGGCTTTTGGCCGTAACGAACACGATTGGATGCCCGTGCCCCTGCAATGGCAGCCTTTCTGGTATGAACCTCAAGGCTTCCCCGAGATACTGGAGGTCATGACCCACGGCTGGCACGATTGTCTGCTCCGCCCACGCTGTGGCTGGACTGACCTCGAGGGGTATCTGGCGATGGTCAAACCCTACATTGACCGGGCGGCCGCAGAAGATCTGGTCTTCTCTTACTGCGCTCACGACCACAGCAGTATACGGGGTGACCCGGAAATGACGATCATGGCCCGCCTGATCGAGCACGCGCAGGCCAAAGGGGTGACGGTCATCTCCTACCGGCAGTATTATGAAAAAAGGAA
>JAOZOT010000575.1 GCA_029933115.1 Anaerolineae bacterium
TTGAAAAGTCCCTCCAGGCAGCCTTGACGGTCTCTCATCGTTGTTTTCTCCCTTCACTTTCTAAACAAACGTATCGTCTGCTGACAATTATAGCTTATAATAGAAAAACGTCAAGGAACCTCCTTGACGTTTCAATGATCGTCTGAAGTGATCAATCTATCTCACGAGCAAGTGAGCAAACACCACAAAGAGACCGGAATCGGTACCGTAGGCTAAACCAGGCTCTCCCGCAATGCTCCCAGCCTGCCGCCCACACTGCCGTCAATGACCTTGTCGCCGATCTTGATGATCAGCCCGCCAAGGATAGCCGGATCTACCTTGAACTCTATCACCGGCTCCTGGCCCAGCTCTTCGGCCAGACCGCCGCTCACCACCGCCTTCTCCTCCTCAGTCAAAGGGAGGGCGCTGGTGACGGTCGCCGTGACCTCCCCTGTTTTCACCTGCTCGAGCTCCTGCTCTTCCAGCACCACCACGCGGCCAGCCTTGATCCCGCTGAAGAACTCATCAATCAGACGGCGTTGCCGCTGCTCGTCCAAGGCTTCGCCGATGAGCTTGTTGGCGGCCGCGATAGACAGCGCCGCTACTTGACTGCGCAACTCGGCCAACATCTGTTGACGCTCCCGCTCAACAGCCTCTTTCCCTTCAGCAATGATCCGCTCAGCCTGTGCTCTCGCCTGGGCCAGCGTTTCGGTTCTGGCCTGTTCACTTTCCTCCGCGGCTCTGGCCAGAATCTCCCTCCGCTCCTGCTCGGCCTGCTTGATGCGCTCCTCATATTCAGCCTGAGCTCGTTCCCTATCCCTACGAGCCTGCTCCGCATCTTCCAGGCCCTGAGCGATGCGCTGCTTGCGCTCATCGAACACCTTCAGAGCACGCTTCCAAAGCAGAAAATACAAAGCGAGAAACAAAAGGAGAAAGTTAACAATCTGAGCGAGCAAGAAATTAAGGTTGATGCCCAATTTACCTAACGCTTCCAAAGGCTACCTCCTTGCCTATGTAAGGGGGACTACAGGGACAAACTTGATGGCTAGAGCGATGACCAGGGCATAAATGGCGATAGCTTCGGCGAAGGCAATAGCCAGGATCATATTAGTCAGGATGTTGCCGCTGGCCTCGGGATTGCGCCCGATAGCCTCCATGGCTTTGGCCGCCATGATGCCAATACCGAGGCCGGGGCCTATGGCCCCGAGGGCAATAGCCAAACCGGCGGCGATTTGTGTTGCGCTTTCGTAAGGCATTTAGAATCCTCCTTTCTTGATAATGAACTAGTGCGATTCTCCACCGTGGTGTACGGTGGCCATCATGAAGAAAACCAGGCTCAGCATAGCAAAGATAAGGGCCTGAACGAAGCCGACGAAGACCTCGAGAAGCATAAAAGGCAACGGAGCGATAAAGGCTACAAGAAAGCCCATGACGATGAGCAGCACTTCGCCCGCGAAGATGTTGCCGAAAAGTCGAAAGGAGAAAGACACGATCTTGGTAAACTCGCTGAGTAATTCCAGAATGCCAACAGGGATTTCAACGAGGCCCGTCAAGAGGTCAAAGGCGGAACTCCCTTTCCCCTGGAGGAAATTGGCCACTCTCCGGAAGTTGAAGAACTTCCCCAGATAAGGCACCCCCAGTGTTTTCAGGCCGAAATACTGGGTGGCGACCACCGAGATAACGGCCAGGGCAATAGTGGTACTCAAGTCAGCATTGGCCGAACGAAGGAAAGGGATCAGAATCTCCTCACCGTGATGGTACTCCTTTAGGCCAATGCTGCCGAAACCCGGGAAGAGACCGAACCAGTTTGAAATAATAATAAAGAAGAAGAAAGTAGCTACGAGGGGGAAGAAGCGCCGCGCCTGTTCACCGGCCACCCCTTCGACGAAATTGTAAAAGAATTCCACCGGCATCTCGATGACATTCTGCAACCCACTGGGAACCATCCTCGGCTTGCGGAAAGCAAAAAATGAGACGATGATGAGCAAAGCCATCGTCAGCCAGGTGGCAGGAAGAGTGTTGGGGATCTCAGGACCAAGGAGGGGTAATTCAAAGGGAAGAGGCAGCTTTTCAGGGGCCATGCTGATTTCCGGCATCTGTTTATGAAATTCCGGTATCACCAGCTTCAAGATATTTTCGAGGGAAAAGCCAATCACACATAGGGCCAGGATCAATACAATCAAGACAATGCATCCTAACTTGCCAGAGGCGGTTTTAGGCACTATGCATCCTCCTTGTTTCTATCTCTCATGTGCTGCTTTACAGAACCGGTGACCCAGCGATAGGCGATGATGGGGCCGACAACGATCCCGACGAGAGTCAGCAACAACGTAATCCAGGGCAGGGTGTGCAACCGGTTGTCAATCCACCACCCCACTGCTAGCCCCATCAACACGGGAAAGGCAATAGCTCCTCCTGCCTGGGTGGCCACCGCAATAGCCCAGATAGCCTCTTTCCAGTCCTCCTGTCCCTGGCTCATGCTTCTCTCACCTCAACCGGTTCCAGTAGATCACAATCGGGGGTAGAAGCCCAACCGTGTTGGGC
>JAOZOT010000007.1:0-12346 GCA_029933115.1 Anaerolineae bacterium
CCCAACCCGAAGGAGACGTTTACGCCCGCTATCTGGTGCGCATGGAGGAGATGCGCCAGAGTGTGCGCATTATCCGCCAGGCTCTGGACAGGCTACCTGATGGCCCCGTCAAGTGCGAGGACCGCAAGATCACCCTACCACCGCGAGAGGAACTGGACACCAGCATGGAGGCTTTGATCCATCATTTCAAGCTGGTGACCGAAGGGTTTTCCCCTCCACCAGGAGAGGTGTACGTCAGTTGTGAGAACCCTAAAGGCGAACTGGGCTTCTACGTAGTCAGTGATGGCAGCCCCAAACCATATCGGGTGAAGATCCGTGGCCCTTCCTTCTCGAACCTTCAGGCGGCCGGGATCATGGCCAAAGGACAACTGCTCTCAGACATGGTGGCCATCATCGGCAGCATTGACATCACTCTCGGTGAGGTAGATCGGTAGGAGGCACCCGTGCTTTCAGAGAACGCCAAGGCAGAGATAGAACAGCTTAAAGGAAAGTACCCCGACCCTAAGTCGGCCCTGCTGCCGGCCCTATACGTGGCCCAGCGAGAACACGGCTGGCTGAGCCCGGAGGTCATGCGCGATGTGGCCGAGGTGATGGATCTGCCGCCGGCGGAGGTAGCCTCGGTGGCCAGCTTCTACACCATGTTCAACCGCCAACCCGTGGGGGAGAACCTGATCCAGGTCTGCACCAACATCTCCTGCTCCCTGCTGGGTGCCGAACACATCGTCGAATACCTCAAAAGCAAGCTGGGCATTGACGTGGGCGAGACCACGCCGGACAACAAATTCACCCTGGTCACCGTCGAGTGCCTGGGCTCCTGTGGCACTGCACCCATGATGCAGGTCAACGATACCTACTACGAGAACCTGACGGAAGAGAAGATAGATCGGATTTTGGCAGAGTTGGCTGAGAGGAAGGGATAATATAATAAATGAAGACCGCTGTTTCGCTCCAAGAGCTTGATAGAAGTTTACTAGACTTTATCAGCTTTCTGGAAAAAGTCAAGGAGTATATACCTCCCTTTTTTGACAGCGACAAACTGGAAAAGATAAAGAGGGAGGTCGAAGAACTGAGACTAGCGGCCATTGAGGCGGAGATTCTGGCTGAATATCCAGAACTGGGCCAAGTCGATCAGGATTTGTTAGAAATAATCGGCACAGAGCCTGACCTGCCACTAGAAAAGGAACGGGACGCTCTAACCGAAGCTATCTGGCAGTTTGCAGGGAGGACGGATGATTCAGGTTGATACGAATATTTTCGAAGATGCCATTAGAAAGCGGGTAGGGTGGAAAAGCAGCAGTGCGGTCATCAACTGGGTCAAGAAAGGCGATGTTGAAGGAGGTGTATCCGCGTGGACGGTGGCAACCATTTACTATTTTCGCCGCCGATTAGGTATGGATGACTCTCAGGCTAGGCGAAAGACAGAGAAAGCGTTAAAGGGGTTCACAGTGCTGGATCTGACAGCAGAGGTTGTGAAAGCTGCTCTGCCAGACGAACGGTTTCCTGATTTTGAGGATGCCCTCCAGTTCCACACCGCCGAGCAAAATAGAGTGGACATTATTGTGACACGGAATGTCAGACATTTCGGCGGAATCCAAGACGAGATAACCGTGTTGACGCCGGAAGAGTTTTTGGCGAGGAAGAAAGCAGAGCCGTACTGACTTATTACGGCATCCCATAACACTCTGCCATGATATTTGTCAACAACTTCAGGAAAGTGCAGTCTGAAAGTGTGAAAACTGAGACAAGACCGGGGGAGCAAGTCACGAACATTGGCGAAAATGCTGGGCCGTCTCATGCCCGAAGAGAAGCAAGGGCACCATCAGCTTCTTTCGGCTCTTGATAGAGCATAGCCAGAAGGATTACGAACCTTCTCCAGGTCACATCCTCAAGAGGATACTCATACCGCTTTGTGAGCACTTTGCTGAGATCGCGGAGAAAGGGACGAAGAATGACGCCTGGGACGTCATCGAGGGTTTTGTGCGGGAGTGTGAGAGGGGCAAAAGACGCGCAGCCAGAGGCTGAGGAGGTAAAGCGATGTCCATCATCGAGGGATACGTAGAATATCAGCGGAGAGAGTTTTGCAAGGACGTGAAGTGCCCGGTGCAGTTGGAGCTAAACACCCAGGAGCCGGGTTCTGAAGAATACGAGCGGATCAGGCAGACGTGCCGGACAGATTGCCGGTACACCACGTGGCAGTTCCACCACTGGCTGATAGACAAGGGCTATTTAATCGTCAGACCTGAATGATGAATGGCAAATAGCGAATAGCAAATGGCGAATGGCGAATGGAATAAGGAGGCAACTGAGATGGATTGGGGAATGGAGAACCGCTTGTCGCAATTGATTCAGCCCGACGGCCATTGTTTCTTTCTGCCCATAGATCACGGCTACTTTCAAGGGCCTACCCACAGGTTGGAGAAGCCGGGCGAAACGGCCAAACCGCTGCTGCCCTACGTGGACGCCCTCTTTGTGACGCGGGGTGTGCTGCGCTCGTGCATAGATCCGACCAACACAAAGCCCATCATCCTCAGAGTATCCGGCGGCACCAGCGTCATCGGGAAGGACCTGGCCCACGAGGGGATTACCACCTCTGTGCGCGACGCCCTCCGCCTCAACGTGGCGGCGGTGGGCCTCTCCATCTTCGTGGGCAGCGATTACGAGCACGAGTCGCTGTTGAATCTGGCGAAGCTGGTGAACGAGTGTGAGGATTACGGCCTACCTGTGATGGCGGTCACCGCTGTGGGCAAAGAGTTGGAGAAACGGGAGGCCCGCTACCTGGCTTTGTGCTGTCGCATCGCCGCCGAACTGGGCGCGCGCGTGGTGAAGACCTACTGGTGCGAGGACTTTGACAAGGTCACGAACGGCTGTCCCGTGCCCGTGGTCATGGCCGGTGGTCCCAAGTGTGAGACCGAGTTGGAGGTGCTGGAGTTCGTGTACGATGGGATGCAGCGGGGGGCTGTAGGCGTGAACCTGGGCCGGAATGTGTGGCAGAATGACCATCCGGTGGCCATGGCCAGGGCCCTGCGGGCTATCATCCACGAGAACGCCACAGTGAAAGAAGCTTACGAGCTGTTCAACAGTGTTAAGAGCGGTGAGCGGTAGAGCCGCCGATCGGTGGAAAGTTACGGGTAGGTGAAGACGCCGTGCGCGTGGCAATGTATTACAACAACAGAGACGTGCGGCTGGAGGAGATGCCAACGCCGCAGATTGGCCCGGGCGAGCTATTAGTGAAAGTGATGGCCAGTGGCATCTGTGGCAGTGACGTGATGGAATGGTATCGCCTCAAAAAGGCTCCTCGGGTGCTGGGCCACGAGATCACAGGAGAAATCGTCGAAGTTGGGGAGGGCGTGGAACAGTATCAAGTCGGCGACAGGGTTTTCGTCTCCCACCACGTCCCCTGCAACACGTGCTGGTACTGCTTGAACGGCCAGCATACCGTCTGCGAGACCTTGCACACCACCAATTACGACCCCGGCGGCTTTGCCGAATATCTGCGGGTGCCGCGTATCAACGTGGACCGAGGGGTGTTTCTGCTGCCCGACGAAGTATCTTATGAAGACGGGGCGTTCATCGAGCCGTTGGCCTGCGTCGTGCGCGGGCAAAGGGTAGCGCGGCTGCAGCCGGGTCAGACGGTCCTCGTCCTGGGCAGCGGCATTTCGGGGCTACTGCACGTGGCCCTGGCCCGCGCTCTGGGGGCCGGGCGAATCGTGGCCACGGACGTCAATGAGTATCGCCTGAACGCAGCGCAGCGCTTCGGGGCCGATGTTGTGATCCACGCCGAAGAGGACGTGCCGGCCCGCCTGCGCCAGGCCAACAAGGGCCGGCTGGCCGACCGGGTGATCGTTTGCACGGGAGCCTTTCCCGCCTTCCTCCAGGCTTTGCAATCGGTGGACCGTGGCGGGACGGTGCTGTTCTTCGCGCCCACGGAGCCAGGAGTCGAGCTCCCCGTCCCCGTCAACGATTTCTGGCGCAACGGGATCACACTGATGCCCTCCTACGGCGGCAGCCCCCTGGACATCACAGTAGCCATCGAGTTGATCCGTGCCCGTCGGGTGCCGGTGCACGAGATGATCACCCATCGGTTGAGTCTGGCGGAGACCGGTCTGGGCTTCCAACTGGTCGCCGAGGCCGGAGAGTCCATCAAAGTGATCATCGAGCCACATAGAATGATCGCGTATTAAGGCCATCCCAAGGGAAAGAGGCTTGCAATGCCTGGAGTGACGACTCTGGAGTTAGACCGGGGGATACAGATTTTCCTCAAGCTTCTGGAGGAGGTCGAGGAGCAGATACCACCGACCTTCGACCAAGCCAAGTTAGAGAGTATCAAGGCCGGCCTGGAGGAACTGCGGCTGGAAAGTCTGGCCGAGGAGGTGCGTGCCAAATATCCAGACGCCAAAATCAGCCGCCGCTTGCTGCGATTAGTGGGCATTGACGAGGACATCCCCATCGAGAAAGAAATGGAACTGTTCGCCCAGATTCTAGAGGAGTGCTATGGGGACTCCAGCACTGTTTGACGTCAACATCTTCGAGGATGTGGCTCGCCAACGGCAGGGTTGGGAAAGTAGCCTCAACGCTCTGGCTTTGGTCGAGGAGGGTGACGTAGATGGATACATCTCAGCCTGGACGGTAGCAGTCATCTACTATTTTCGCCGTCGCCTGGGAGCGAGTGAGCAAGAAGCGCGAGAAAGGGCCAAAGCGCTGACCACAGAAGGGGGCTTCAGAATTCTTGCTCTCGATGCTGAGATCATTGATCAGGCTTTGGCAGACGGCCGGTTTTCCGGTTTCGAGGATGCTATCCAATTTCACACTGCTGAGCAGAATGGAGTGAACACTATTGTGACGCGGAATGTCAAACACTTCGGCAAGGTCAAGGACGAAATAGCTGTGTTAACGCCAGAAGAGTTTCTGACAAGGGAAATCCCTTGAATTGTACAGGCTGAATTGAGCTGAGAACTGACTTGCGCCCGCCGGGTGCCGGTGCACGAGATGATCACCCATCGGTTGAGTCTGGCGGAGACCGGTCTGGGCTTCCAACTGGTCGCCGAGGCTGGGGAATCAATCAAAGTGATTATTGAGCCACATAAATAATCGGAATGTGATAGGAGAGATATTTATGCTTGAGCTCGAATATCTGACAGATAAGAGTGGTCAATTAAAGGCAGTGGTTATTCCTATTGAGTTGTGGAAACAACTGCTCCTGGAAGATGACGCTTCTGTTGAGGAATTATCTGAAGCACTGGAAGACTATTGCTTGAGTAAAGCGATGGATGAAGCCAAAGAGACTCCCCTATTGAGCCGTGAGGAAGCCTTAGCTTATTTAGAGCGTGTCTGAAAATTCGGGGGGCGGCGCTCGTAGTAACGACTTCAGTCGTTTTTAGCCGCAGAGCACCGGTCATTAGCGACTCAAGTCGCCACCACGAGCTTTTTCAGACACGCTGTTAGAGACATAGTCGAAGTGAAAGTTCAGTATCGCAAGTCATTCTTGAGAGATCTGAAAAAGTTAAAAGGACAGCCTGTTTATGACAAGATTTTCGGGCTTGTCTTTACGACCTTGCCAGAGGCGGACGACTTGAGAGACATTGCGGGTGTTAAGGCAATGAGAGGCCATCCAAATCGCTATCGTATTCGTATCGGTAACTATCGCGTTGGAATAGAAGTCCATGGTGATAATGTTGAAGTTATGCGTGTCTTACACAGGCGAGAGTTTTACCGCTATTTCCCCTGATCAAGGTAAAGAGTTGCACAGGTAATCTGGTTCTTGAGGAGTAGCTCTGCATGGAAAAGTTCCTTCTTCGCAACGTGGGAGTGCCCAACTCCCACGAGATAGACGTCTATATCGGGCGCGGCGGCTACCAGGCTCTGGCCAAGGCCCTCAAGGAGTTCGAGCCCCAGGAACTGGTGAACCTGGTCAGGGAATCGGGTTTGCGGGGCCGGGGCGGGGCCGGTTTTCCGGCCGGGGTCAAGTGGAGCTTCCTGCCCAAAGGGGTCTACCCCCGCTACCTGGTGTGCAACGCCGACGAGGGCGAGCCCGGCACCTTCAAAGACAGGGTGCTCATCGAGCACGACCCCCACGGCCTCATCGAGGGCATCATCATCTCCTCCTATGCCTGTGAGGTGGAACACGCCTTCATTTACATCCGCGGCGAATACGTCTTCGGGGCCAAGCGGCTGGAAAAGGCCGTGGCCCAGGCTTACGAGAGAGGCTACTTGGGCAGGAACATCCTGGGCAGTGGCTACGACTTGGAGTTGACGGTGCACCGGGGGGCGGGCAGCTACGTCTGCGGCGAGGAGACGGGCCTGCTGACCTCGTTGGAGGGCGACCGCGGCCACCCCAAACTGAAACCCCCTTTCCCGGCCAGTCAGGGCCTCTACCGCAAGCCGACCATCATCAACAACGTGGAGACCCTCTTCAACGTGCCTTTCATCGTCGAGCACGGGGCCGAATGGTACAAGGGCTTTGGCACCGAGAGGAGCCCGGGGTTGAAGCTTTTCTGCATCAGCGGCCACGTCAACAAGCCGGGGGTCTACGAGTTGCCCTTGGGCACGCCGATGATGACCCTCATCAACGACTACGCCGGTGGCCCCAGCAAGCCGATCAAAACGGTCATCCCGGGTGGCTCCTCCACGCCCATGTTGCCCCCTGATGTGCTGGAGACGCTGACCCTGGACTACGAGGCCCTCGCTGCGGCCGGCTCCATGCTGGGCTCAGGGGCAGTTATCGTCGTCGGCGAGGGGACGTGCATCGTGCGGCTGGTGGAGCGGCTGGCCGAGTTCTACCGCCACGAATCCTGCGGCAAGTGCATCCCTTGCCGTGAAGGCACCGACTGGCTTTACAAGATCATGCACCGCATCGAGCACGGCCAGGGCCGCGAAGAGGACATTGACCTTCTCCTGGACATCTGCGACAACATCAGCGGCAAGAGCTTCTGCCCCCTGGGCGACGCTGCCCTGGGCCCCATCACCTCCAGCATCAAGCATTTCCGTGATGAATACCTGTATCATATTCGGGAGAGACGGTGTATGGTCTGAAGCCGGTAAGGGCCAAAAAGAGGTGAGAGTATTGCATCAGCTACGTTTACACCTGACATATCCCTTTTGGAAAAACTCCGTCTGCCTATAGTCTATCAAAATGGGGAACCTGCGGCTGTGGTTGTTGATATTCGCTTGTTCCAGGCATTGATTGACCGGCTTGATGAGCTTGAAGTTCGAAAACTCTTTAGCGACCCGGAAATCATTGCTCGATTGGAAGCAGCACGGGCAGATCACCTGGCAGGTCGAGTGGTTTCATTCGAGGATGCATTGAAACAACTGGGGTTGGAAAGTGAGCTATGAGGTATCTTTCGGGAAAGGTGATGTTGATGTGGATGAGATGAAAACGGAAGTTAGAGGCAGATCATGAAAGAAAAACAATTGCTCGAGCGAATCACGCTGAACCCCAAAGTCATGGTAGGAAAGCCGGTTATCAAAGGAACACGCCTGACCGTCGAATACATTTTGGGCTTATTGGCTCACGGTGCGACCACTGCAGAGATTTTGCAAGAGTATGAAGGATTGGTTGAAGAGGACATTCAGGCCTGTCTGATCTTCGCGGCAAAATCTTTGGAGAGCACGGTCTTTATGCCACTGGCTGTGGAGATGGCCTAAATGCGATTCATCGTAGACGAATGCACCGGTCCGGCTGTGGCGCGATGGTTACGAGAACAGCAGCACGAAGTCTTCTCTGTGTACGAGCAGGCACGGGGAATGGACGACGATAATATTATCCAAAAAGCGTTTGAAGAGAATTGGATACTGATTACGAATGACAAGGACTTTGGGGAAAAGGTTTACCGAGAGAGGCGACCACATAGGGGAGTAATCCTTCTGCGCCTTGACGACGAGCGAGCCGCCAACAAAATTGACGCATTGCGACGACTTCTTTGGAAGTACGCAGATCAACTTGCTGGCCATTTCGTCGTAGTAACAGAGATGACCGTTCGCTTTGCCCGTATATAGGAAAAATAACCGGATTGTACAACATAGGATTTTGACCCATGGAGCCATTGGTAACTCTAACTATAGATGACCGCGAAGTGACTGTCCCCGCAGGGACAACGGTTCTCAACGCAGCCAAATCCGTCGGCATTGAGATCCCCACCTTGTGCTACTACGAAAAGCTGGCCCCTTTCGGTGGGTGCCGGATCTGCCTGGTGGAGATCGAGAAGATGCGCGGCCTGCAAACGGCCTGCACCACCGTGGTGAGGCCGGACATGGTGGTGCGCACCGCCAGCCCGGAGGTGCTCAAGACCCGCAAGGCCATCCTGGAATTCCTCCTCACCAACCACCCCCTCGACTGTCCGGTCTGTGATAAAGGCGGTGAGTGCGACCTCCAGGACTTTGTCTTCAAATGGGGACCCACCGAGAGCCGCTACATCGAGGAGAAACGCCACAAACGCAAGGCCTACGCCCTCAGCCCCCTCATCGTCAAAGACGAGGAGCGCTGTGTGCTGTGCCGGCGCTGTGTGCGCTACCTGGAAGAATGGGCCGACGACCTCCAACTGGACTACTTCGAACGGGGCCGGCTCACCAGGGTAGACACTTTCCCCGGCCAGCCTTTTGACTCCGTATTCTCCGGCAATACCATTGACATTTGCCCCGTGGGAGCCCTGACCAGCCGCGTCTTCCGCTTCCGGGCCCGCTCCTGGGAACTGGAAAAGGTGCCCAGCGTATGTGCCTATTGCGGTGTGGGCTGCAACATCACTCTGGACGTCAAGACTAACAAGCTGCGCCGCATCAGCGGCCGGGAGAACCCGGCCGTCAACGACGGATGGCTTTGCGACAAAGGCCGCTTCGCCCACCAATACATTGATAGCCCCGAACGGATCACCCGGCCGCTGGTCCGCAAAGACGGCGAACTCAGACCAGCATCCTGGGACGAGGCCCTGAATCTGGTCAGCCAACGGCTGAGGGAAATCGTTCGGGAAAGCGGACCCCGTAGCGTGGGTGGGGTCGGGTCGGCCACCGTCACCAACGAAGCTGCCTACCTGTTCCAAAAGTTCGTGCGGACCGTCCTCGGCACCAACAACGTAGACCACCTCGGCCGCCTGCCCGACGGCGCGCGCCCTCTCCCTTCCATGACCGAGGTCCGGGAAGCCGACGCCATCCTGCTGTTTGGAGCCGATACCCTGGAGGAAGCCCCCGTCATCGAATTATTCATCAGAAGGGCAGCGAACCTGAAGGGGACCAAAGTCATCGTAGCTAACCCCCGTCGCATCAACCTCACCCGCTACGGCGGCCCCTGGCTGGCCTATCGGCCCGGCACCGAGGTGGCTCTGCTGAACGGTTTGGCTCACGTCATCCTGGCCGAGGGATTGCACAAAGAAGGCCGCAGGGTCGCCGAACTCAAAGAGTGGGTGAAGGACTATCCGCCCGACAAAGTGGAGGAAATCACCGCTGTGCCGGCCGAGACCCTGCGGGAGGCTGCAAGGGTTCTGACCGAGGCCCAGAAGGCCGTCCTCATATATGGCCCGGATACAGTCCGCGGCCCCAATGGCCAGGCCTGCCTGACCGCGCTGAACAACCTGGCACTGCTGATCGGCGCTCATGAGCCTGGCTGCCTGGCCCAAGAGCCCAACTCGTGGGGCGTGCTCGACATGGGACTGGCTCCTCACCTCTATCCCGGCCGGCAGAGGCTCGACGACAAAGTCAGGGAGAGGTTGGGCAAGCGCTGGAAGGCCCAGTTGCCCTCCGAGGCGGGCCTGGGGTTGGACGAGATGTTGAAGGCTGCCCTGGATGGCGAACTGGAAGCCTTGTACATCATGGCTGCCAACCCGGCGATGGATCATCCCATTGGAGATGAAGCCCTGGAAAAGCTAAAGTTCCTGGTGGTGCAGGACCTTTTCCTGACCGAGACAGCCCAACTGGCCGATGTGGTTCTGCCTGCGGCCAGCTTCGCCGAAGCCGATGGCACTTTCACCAACATGGCGGGGCGCGTGCAGAGGTTGCACCAGGCCCTGCGGCCCCTGGCAGAGGTCAAGCCCCATGGTCAGATTATCGTTGATTTGGCCAGAGTGATGGGACAGGAAATCGGCGCAACAATGCCGTTGGAACATTACTCGCCGCAAGCAGTGATGGAGGAAATCGCCAGGGTAGCCGCGCCTTATGAAGGGCTCAGCTATGGATCTCTGGGCGATGATGGCATCCCGGTGACGACAGAAGGGGGAACGCGCCGGTTCGCCCAGGCGGACTTTCGGCCTCCGGCAACCGACGCTGCTTATCCCCTGGCTCTGGTGACGGGACGGCTGCTCTACGACCGGAGCCCGCTCTTCGCTCGGTCGGAGATCATGCGCCAACTAGTGCCTGAACCTTTCGTCGAGATCAACCCGGCCGACGCCGAAACCCTGCGCATCGCCGACCAGGATGCAGTGACGGTATCCTCGGCCAGGGACAGCCTGGAGTTGAGGGCCAGGGTAAGCGACGACATCCGCCCCGGTTGCGTCTTCGTGCCTCTGCACCTGAACGAGATGCCCGTGGTTGCCCTCTCTGAGGCAGGGGCAGCGGTTACCTGGGTAAAGGTTACGAAACGATAACTCTCAGCCTCCCGCAGATTCAGCCGCTTTGCAGCCAAGACGGTCTCGGCTTCATCTGACCTTTGGGACGCAAAACTATCTTCTTTAGCAACCTGCGGGAGGCCGGCAAGCCAGAACAGACGGAAACAGGGAAACTCATGGATTGGATAGCGAACCTATTGATTCCTTTGATCAAAAGCCTTATCCTGGTGATAGGGCTTCTGGTGGGCTTTGCCTACATGACCTGGGCCGAGCGCAAGCTGTGTGCCCGCTTTCAATTGCGCTACGGGCCCAACCGGGCCGGACCTTTCGGCCTCTTGCAGCCCGTAGCCGACGCCTTCAAAGCCATCTTCAAAGAAGAGGCGATCTTTGGCCAGGTCCACAGCAAAGTCATCTACGTCATCGCCCCCGGCATTTCACTGGCCGCAGCTTTGCTGGCTTTTGCCGTCGTGCCCGTTGGCCCTACCATCAACTCCTTCCAGGTGTTTGGCTTCCAGGTTCCAGACATCTCTCTGCACCTGGCCGCCGACGTGAACATTGGCGTGCTCTATCTGTTTGCCATCGCTGGCCTGGGGACCTACGGCATTGTCCTGGGGGGGTGGAGCTCCAACAACAAGTATTCCCTGCTGGGGGCCCTGCGCACCACGGCTCAATTAATCAGCTACGAGTTGCCGATGGGCCTGGCCATTGTCAGTGTGCTGCTCCTGAGCGAGTCCCTGAGCCTGGTCAAGATTGTGGAGAAGCAGGCCGTCCTGCCCTTCGTTGTTTTGCAGCCGGTGGCTGCCCTGATCTATCTCATCTGCGGGCTGGCCGAGACCAACCGCTCCCCTTTCGACCTCCCGGAGACGGAGAACGAGCTGGTCTCAGGCTTCGCCACCGAATACGGCGGCATCAAGTTCGCCGTCTTTTTCATGGCCGAATACATCAACATGATTGTGGTCAGCGCCGTGACCGCGACCCTCTTCCTGGGGGGCTGGCAATGGCCGGCCTTTCTGGCCGACCTGCACCCCCTCATCGCCGTGGGTCTGTTCTTCGTCAAGACAGCCTTCGTCCTGTTCCTCTTCGTGTGGATTCGGGCCAGCCTGCCCCGCGTGCGCTACGACAAGTTGATGAAATTCTGTTGGAAGTTCCTGTTCCCGTTGGCGTTGGTCAACCTGGCGGTGACGGCCGTCGTCGTTGCTTTGCTGCCAGGGTGAGGTTGATTATAGAGGCGTAAATGCCCCAATACAGGATAGAGGATATTACCTGGGATCACCCTCGCATACTTGCTGACCTCTTCGTTTCGCCAGCAATATCTCTGTGCAGGAAGTGGAGCCAGCGGCCGTTTTCACTCACCATAGAAAGGCGCTCATTGCCGATAGCAGGGAATGGACGGTCAGTGGTTGATTTTAACTGGTCGCTGGCAAACGAGGCAGATGCGGATCGCGTTGAGAACACTTTACAGGCTCAGCCGCTGACTGAATTTGCGAGTATCGGCTTGTGTTGCGCTGCCTTCAGTTGTCTTAACGAGGGGGAAATAACCGAGGTTACCAAGCGGGGTGATGGCGTAGACTATTGGATTGATGATCGGCGAGCAGTGCTCGAAGTCAGTGGATTGGATGCCGGGAGCTCAGGGGATCTCTCGCGGCTGCATCA
Source organism: Anaerolineae bacterium (assembly GCA_029933115.1). Lineage (GTDB taxonomy): Bacteria > Chloroflexota > Anaerolineae > E26-bin7 > E26-bin7 > E26-bin7. Next base: position 12,183 of record JAOZOT010000007.1, read on the forward strand.
CAGGAAAGAGAATCAACTGAAAGGCAGCGGGCTCTTCAAACTTGGATATCCAGGGTATGTGTACGTAATAGTGTTCCAGGTTAGAAGTAGCATTTTCAGCTATCACAGTTAGGGGATAACGATGACTCAAGATGATGTCACACAAAAGCTTAGCGGGTTGAAGA